>ONVP01000147.1 GCA_900321315.1 uncultured Bacteroidales bacterium | reverse complement strand
CGGAGAGGAAAACCATTTCGCCTTCACACAAATCGACGGCTTTCTGGAAATTGGCACTGACACCGAGGTTGGTTTCATTCACATAAATCCGTATCCGTGCGGTAGCTCTCTCCCTAAGTCCCTCAATAAGGGCAACAGTTTCGTCCGTGCTGCCGTCGTCACAAACCACAATCTCATCAACAGGCATGGTCTGGCTCAGAATCGACTGTACCTGTTCTTTTATGTATTTGGCGCCATTGTAGGTGCAGAGGGCTACGGAAAGCATGATACGGTATGATTCAAATTCTTCGCAAACTGTTCGTTGGGGCGATAATAGCCGGCCTCATCTCTCCTTTCTCGAACCATTGTTCAGGAAATCCTGATAGGCCAGCTTTATGCCTTCCTCCAACTCGGTCCTGTATGTCCAGCCCAGTTGGGTGGCCTTGCTCACGTCAAGCAGCTTGCGCGGCGTTCCGTTGGGCTTTGCCGTGTCCCATCTGATTCTGCCTTCATACCCCACAATCCTCGCCACCATTTCCGCAAGCTGCTTGATGGTGGTTTCCCTGCCAGTTCCGGCGTTCACCGCCTCGTTGCCGCTGTAATGGTTCATCAGGAACACGCAAAGTTCGGCCAAATCGTCCACATAAAGGAACTCCCTCAGCGGGCTGCCGTCGCCCCAACAGACGACTTCCTTCAAACCAGCCTCCTTCGCTTCGTGGAAACGACGAATGAAGGCCGGCAACACATGGCTGTGCTCGGCATGATAATTGTCGTTAGGACCATATAGATTGGTGGGCATCACGCTGATGTAGTCCGTTCCGTATTGGCGGTTGAGGTATTCACAATACTTCAAGCCGCTGATTTTGGCCAAGGCGTATGCCTCGTTGGTCTTTTCCAGTTCGGAGGTCAGCAGGCAGCTTTCAGGCATGGGTTGCGGCGCCAAGCGGGGATAGATGCAACTCGACCCAAGGAATTCCAGCTTCTTGCAGCCGTTTTTCCATGCCGAATGGATGACGTTCATTTCAAGAATCATGTTTTCGTACATGAAATCGGCCATGTCACTTTGGTTGGCCATGATGCCGCCCACCTTGGCCGCCGCCATAAACACATATTCGGGCTTTTCCTGAACGAAAAACTTCTCCACCTGCTCCTGTCGGCACAAATCCAGCTCCGCATGGGTTCGTGTAACGATATTGCCATAGCCCTGCCTTTGCAACTCGCGCACGATGGCACTCCCCACCATGCCTCGATGACCGGACACATATATTTTGCTGTTTTTTTCCATTGCGCGATTTTGTCGGCAGGAGGTTCCGCAGCACGCCTAACACCTGCCTAAATTCCATCGTCCCTACGGGACTAACTCCATACTCATCACTATTTGATAATTCCCTTCTCCAAATATTCCTCCAAATTCATCCTGACGCGTGCGGCAACGCCATCGGCGGCCACCTTGCGCATATCGGACTGCACCATCAGCTTCACCAATTCCGCAAACGGGGTCTTCGACGGATTCCAACCCAATCGGGTTTTGGCTTTGGTCGGGTCGCCCCAAAGGTTGACCACATCGGTGGGACGGTAGAAATCAGGGCTGACCTCTACAAGCACTCGGCCTGTGGACTTCTCATAGCCTTTCTCATCCTCACCTTCCCCTTTGAACTCCAGCTCGATGCCGACTTCGCGGAACGCCAACTGGCAAAACTCGCGCACGCTGTGCTGCTCGCCCGTGGCAATCACGTAATCGTCAGCCTTGTCCTGCTGCAACATGAGCCACATGCACTCGACATAGTCTTTGGCATAGCCCCAGTCGCGCATGCTCGACAGATTGCCGATATACAGCTTGTCCTGCTTGCCTTGGGCAATGCGGGCGGCGGCAAGGGTAATCTTGCGCGTCACGAAGGTCTCGCCACGGCGCTCGCTCTCGTGGTTGAACAGGATGCCATTGCAGCAGAACATATTGTAGGCATCTCGGTATTCCTTCACTATCCAAAAACCATACAGTTTCGCCACGGCATACGGGCTGTAGGGATGAAACGGAGTGTCTTCATTCTGAGGCACTTCCTCCACCCTTCCATAAAGTTCCGAGGTGCTGGCCTGATAGATGCGGCAAGTCTTCTCGAGACCACATTGGCGCACGGCCTCCAAGATGCGCAACACGCCCGTAGCATCCACGTTGGCCGTGTATTCGGGCGAGTCGAAGCTCACCTGCACATGGCTCTGGGCGGCCAGATTGTAGATCTCATCCGGGCGCACCTTGTTGATTACCTGAATGATGCCCAACGAATCGCCCAAGTCGCCGTAATGGAGATGGAAATTCGCATGACCTTCAAGATGCTCGATGCGTTCTCGATAGTCCACCGACGAGCGGCGGATGACTCCGTGAACATCATAGCCCTTCTCAAGCAGGAACTCCGACAGGTAGCTCCCGTCTTGCCCAGTGATGCCGGTTATCAATGCGGTTTTCATTGGTTTACTACTAACCGTCAATTATTTGTACCACCCTCTTTCCTATCGTCAATGTATAGCTTTCCAACCAAGAAGGCGTCTATTTCTCCAATTTTCCCCAAAGCCGTTTAACAAACCTATAGGGTTTTAACACAAATACACCTATCCTGTATGCAGTTGAATCACAGATCCGCGCATAGTCCTCGGCAACGGCAACATAGGACTTATACGTTTCAAGTTGCTGCTCCACTAACCTTTCCACCGCATAACTCTCACTATGCTCGCACCATTCAGGATAACGATAATACAAATCAAACCTTATGCAATCTGCAACATACGAAGGTGAAAGCATTTCACCATTACTTATTCCATTTACTCTGTATCTGACCATTTCCTTATCCATAAAATGGAACTTGCATCCTGCCTTGAGTAACTTAATCCATTTTGCATAGTCCTCTTGCAACTTGACTCGCTCGTCACATCCGGACAAGCCCATATCCCTAACCTTGACGACATTGTTAAAACAACTAGGGGCCGGGATGTAATTCCTTTCAAAAACCAACTTGTGGAGCTGCTCTTCTGGTGTCAAAGAAAAAAAGGAATAATCAAAAGTTGCTTCATGCGCCGAATAATCCCCTGTCGGGGACCCGAAAAACTGCACTTTACCAAAAACATATATGGCATCGGGATTTTTCTTCACATAATCCACATAGTCGGAAACACAATCAGGCAGCAGCAAATCGTCCCCGGCAATGCCTTTCGCCCACTCTCCTTGGCAGGCTCTCTCGGCGCGGTTACAATTGGCCGAAATACCTATGTTCTTCTCAACGGTCAAAAGCTCGGTGCGGACAAATCGGTCCTTATGCGCCTCTATCCAATCACGGCATACCTGAACGGTATTGTCCGTGGAACAATCATCACTAACAATCAGTTCCAGATTTGGATAGGTCTGATTGTAAATGCTATCCAATGTCTCAACGACTGTCTTCGACGAGTTATAGGTTATCACTGGCACGGAAACCAATGGCAATTGACTATCATTCATTTGTTTTCAAACCTATTTACCAGTTCAACAACTTGTTTCGCCTCGTCTATCGTCATCACCGGACTAATCGGCAACGACAATTCCTCATCATGAATCTTCTCCGTTATGGGCAATGAGATGCCGTTCCATTCCTTATAACATTCCTGCTTATGAGGCGGGATAGGATAATGTATCAACGTTTGCACTCCATTGTCCGTCAAATACTGCTGCAAGTCATCTCGGCGCTTGCAAAAAACAGGGAACAAATGATAAACGTTGTTTTTGTCAGGCAATCTTGATGGCATTGCGACCAACGGGTTTTTGATATGATCATAATAATACGCCGCCACTTGTTGGCGAGAGCGATTGTCCGAATCTAAGTGGCGCAACTTAACGTTCAACACCGCAGCCTGAATCTCGTCCAAACGACTGTTACGCCCGCAATACTTGAAAACGTATTTCTTCGCGGAACCATAATTTGCCAATGACCTTACACACTCGGCAAGTTCACCGTCGTTTGTCGTTACCGCCCCGCCGTCACCCATCGCTCCAAGGTTCTTGCCTGGATAGAAACTATGTCCGGCAGCATCGCCAAGCGAGCCTGTCTTTCTCTCATTAAAGCGGCATCCATGGGCTTGGGCGTTGTCCTCTATCAACTTTAGACGGTATTTCTTGCACAGCTCCCCTATTCTATCCGAATAAGCGCAACGGCCATACAAATGGACAATCATAACGGCTTTCGTCTTGTCCGTAATCTTGGCCTCAACCAACGTATCATCCATTTCCAAGGTATCGTACCTCGGCTCAACCAAAACCGGAACAAGATGGTTCTCCGTAATGGCGAGAATGGAGGCAATATAGGTGTTGGCAGGCACAATCACCTCATCGCCATCTTGCATAACGCCAAGTTCCTTGTAGGCGCGCAAAATCCAAACCAATGCATCAAGGCCGTTGGCCACCCCAACGCAATGCTTCGTGTCGATGTACTCGGCATAGTTGCGCTCAAAGGCGGCATTTTCCTGACCTTGCAAATACCAGCCGCTATCCACTACGCGGCTTACGGCCTCGTGGATTTCATCCGCATATTTGGCGGTGATGGATTTTATGGAAAGGAAAGGAAGCATAAATAGCATTGAATTATTCCATTGCCCTTTTCGACTCGTTTATCCCATCCCTCAACTGCAAATACTTCTCAATCAGATTAGAACTCAGGATACCGGGTTCCAAGTACCTCTTTCTGCAAACCGTGTCGAATGTGGACATCTTCAAAGTATCCACACAATAGTACCAAATGTCTTCCTGAAACTCGACAAACTCCAACTTAACCAACAATCCTTCATTTATCTCATGCTTGGGAATCATCACAACCCCACTATCGTCACACACCATGATGGCTCCCTCGTATTTCGACTCCAGGGCTTCCAAAACATCCTTGGCAAGGTCATCTCCGTTCGGATGATTCACACAACCGATAGGGCTAACATCCTCAAGCCAAATCGGATACTGCTCTTTTATCAACGTATGGGCATCTCGAAGCTTTCCTTGAACCACTATGGCCTTTGCCCTTTTATACAACATCACGTATTTTGAAACCAGATCCCCGAATAGCGACCTGTCACAATTCACGTTGTAAACAAACAAGATCTTGTCCTTCAAGTCTTTTTCGGCAATTTGGCGATGAATCTCATAATTGCTGTTGTTGATTGCATATACGAAAGCAACTTCTCCGACCTTGAAATTCCCATGGTTCAGTGCTTTAACCCCTTCTATTTGTCCGGTCTTCCCAAGCACGTCGGCAACCTCTGTCGTCGATATCTTGTTGGCCTCGATCATGGCAATCGCTTTTTTGCTTATTTCATTGTTCATATCGAATCCATCAGATTTAGGTAGTTGTTCACCAATAAGTCCTCGGCATTGGGCAATGTGCAATACTTCCTCAACGCATCTTCTTGGCTAAAATCAGGCTCATCCGAGCCAAACATTATTCTTTTATTGAGCCTGCCGTTAGACAGGCAATAATCTATCGTATCGCAAACGATCCCATAGCTCGGGCGCTGTCCGCACCAGCCAACATACTCCTGTGTCATGGAAAAATCACAATACACATTCTTGTTGAAATCCAAAATCTTGACAAAATCCTTGACATCGTAACCTCCCATGTGAGGAAGGATGAACTTTACCGTCGGAAAGGCGCTGACGATTCGCCAATAGTCAAGATAGTCCCAATGCGGCTGGTTCAGCGTATCTATTACGCATAGCTTGCATTGTCTTCTCCGAAGGTCTTCCATCACCTCTGCCGGGGAGTATTGCTCCCTGCGGGGATGATATTTCAGGATTTTCTC
>ONVP01000145.1 GCA_900321315.1 uncultured Bacteroidales bacterium | reverse complement strand
TTCCGACGAAGTTGTACATATACACGGTGTTGTGGCTCGGCTCGTTGCCGTGGGCGTATTGCCCGATGAGGCCCGTGATGTCAGGCTGCACACGACCCGTCAGGTCGGAGGACGCGTTGAAAAGTCCGTCGAGCTTGGCCTCGTAGCTGTCGCGGCCGCCCATCAGGTCGATGTGACCGTTCACGTCTTGCGGCACGAAGAAACCGTATTGGTAGGAGTTGGCCTCAGTCAGGGTGAAATTCACCTGCGCGGGGTCGAAAGGTTGCATCCAGCCACCGTTTCTGCGGCCTTGGAAGAACTGGTTTTCAGGGTTGTAGATATTCTTGTAGGCCTGTGCGCGGGCATAGAACTCGTCGGCGATGTCCTGTTTGCCCATGTCTTCGGCCATGCGTGCCACACACCAGTCGTCGTAGGCATATTCGAGGGTCTTGGACGTGGCCTCGCCTTCGGCCTCAATCGGGATGTAGCCGTATTTCATGTAGGCACCCATGCCACGGAAATCGGCCTTCGACGAATTGACCATAGCCTCAAGAGCCTTCTCCGTGTCGAAATCGCGGATGCCCGCAAAATAAGCGTCGGCGATGACGGGGATGGCGTGGTTGCCAATCATGCAGTAGGTCTCGTTGGCGGCCAGTTCCCAAACGGGCAGCATGTGGTCAGCGCTGGTTTCGTACTTATTAATAAAGGTGTGGATGAAATCGGCGGTGCGCTCGCGTTGCATGAGGCTGAACAGCGGATGCAGGCTGCGGAAGGTGTCCCACAAGGAAAACACGGTGTAAACCGGCCTCTCCGACTTGTAAACCTTCAAGTCGTGGGCGCGATAACGTCCGTCGGCATCGCTGAAGAGGTTGGGAGCCACCATGGCGTGATAGAGCGCGCTGTAGAAAACGGTCTTGTTCGACTCATTGTTGTCCGCCACCTCGTAGCGTTTCAGCTCGGTGTTCCATTTGTCGTAGGCCTTTTGTTTCAGCGCGTCGAAGTCGAAGTCGTTTTCGGCGAGTTCGGCTTTCAGGTTGTTCTTCGCGCCTTCCACATCGACGGCGGAGAGGGCAATGCGCATTACGAGAGGATCGTCATTAGTATCGGGGAAAACGAAATAGGCTTCCATAGCCTTACGTTTAGGCATAGGCTTCCCTTCATTTTTGGGATCATCAAAGTAGCCACCATAGTCATAACAAATCCATGGTTCTTCATAATTATCCAAAACGAAAGGCTTCGAGAACTCGGCGTAAAAATAAAGATATTGATCGTTGGCCCAATCGCGGGTGCGACGGAAACCACTGATGGCATGGTCGTTTTCCACATTGAGTTCAGCATCATACACAAACTCGTCATTCACTCCATGCTGCAAATCAAGCTTCAAACGTCCAAGTTTGTCGGTTGGATAAGTGCAACGCATCATGCCCACACGGTCGCCCGAGGTCAGTTCCACCCTAATACTATCGTCCAGAACCACGGAATAATAACCTGCTTGGGCATCTTCATCTTCGTGTTTGAATGCGGCATGGCTGTATAGCGAATCGTAATAAAGATACTGGCCTTCAGGCAAATCACATCCAAATTTAAACTCTTCTGTAAACGGCATAAACCTGAAGTCGCCATAGTCGGAGCAGCCCGTGCCGCTGAGGTGGGTGGTGCTGAAGCCGAGGATGGTGTGGTCGGAGGTGTGATAACCCGAGCAGCCGTCCCAGTCGTTCATGCGGGTGTCGGGGCTGAACTGCACCATGCCGAAGGGCACCGTGGCGCCCGGGAAGGTGTGGCCATGGCCGCCCGTGCCGATGAACGGGTCGATGTAGGCGGCGGGATTAGAAACGTAGTCGGCCTTGGGTGCCTTCGTACAAGCGGCCAAGGCCATGAGGATTAGAGGTAAAAGCAATTTTTTCATATTAATTCAGTTTTGTTGTTATTCCAATTTATCTATAGTCCGTTTGACGGCGTAAAATTAGGAATAATCCCGTTTTGTTGCGCAAAAGGGTGCGTTTTTTTCTTGGCACGGATTTTGCACAGAAAAAAAACCGAAAAAAAAAATCATTTTTTTTGCGCCGAATCAGAAAAAAACATATTTTTGCCGCCTAAATAACATAGAAAAACAGAAAAACATCCATTTTTATCCACTTATTATTAATCAAAACTTTTCAATCATGAAAAAAGTTCTATTCACAACCCTCGCAATCGCCGTCGCCATGACTGGCTTTGCACAACGGCCTGTCATGCAAAAGAGCAGCGTGGCCGACATTGCCGTGAAAAGGCAAAAGACCATCGTTCAGGACGACATCGTTCCGCCCATGAGCTTTAATGGCGAAGTGATGACCAAGGCCACCACGGTGAGAGCCACCAACGAGTGGACCGAGTACGAAACCATGGCCACCTACTACGACCTGCAGTCGAACTCCATGCTCGGCAACCGCATTGCCACATGGCAAGACGGCAGCGTTGCCGCCGTTGCCACTTGGGACTTCTCCGGAAGCACCTCATGGCCGGATCGCGGCACGGGCTACAACTACTTCGACGGTGAAGACTGGGGCGACTGGCCCGAGGAAAACGCCGAAGGCTTCTTCTCCGGTTGGCCGGCAATCGCCCCCCTCGGCAATGGTGAAATCCTCGCCTCGCACGGTGGCGGCAACATCAACATCTTCAAGAGAGAAGTCAAAGGTGAAGGCGACTGGGAACAAGTTGCCACCATCGAAGGCGCCACTTGGCCGAGAATCGCCACCACGGGCAACGGCCAATATGTGCACGTAATCTGCTGCGAATCGGTGGAAGAAACCGTTCCGGAGTTCAACAACCCCGTTGGCAGAAACGAAGTGTACTACAGCCGTTCAACTGACGGTGGCCAGACCTTCAGCGCGAAGGCCTTCCCGCCCGAGGTCGACGTTGCAGGCATCTACAACAAAGACATCGCCGCCGACGACTATGTGATGGCCACCAACGGCAACACCATCGCCATCCTCTTCGGCAGCACCACCTTCGAGCTGTTCTACATCATCTCCCGCGACAACGGTGAGACCTGGGAAAAGCAAGTTGTGGCTCCCTTCCCCTACGGCAACTCCATCTACTGGGGACAAACTGCAATCACCAACGCTACCGACTCCATCTGGAGCTGCGACAACTCCGCCTCCATCGCCATCGACAACGAGGGCACCGTCCACGTTGCTTTCGGTCTGACCAGATGGGCACCCGCTCCTTACGATGATGCCGGCAACCCGCAATGGGGCTACTACAGCTACTGGCCCTACACCCAAGGCCTCGTTTACTGGAACTCCAAATTCACCAACGAGCAAGGCGGCCACGAAATCCCGCTGTTCGGCGACTGGAGCGGCGACAACGCACTCATCGAAGCTGATCCCACCTACACCCTCAACGGCACCAACGGCATCTCCAACACCTTGAATGTCGACCGTCTTTGGGAAATGGCCGATGCCTACGGTGGCAACGACCTCTATGTGTTCGGCTTCCTCGATGAAGACGGCAACGACACCATCGACAGCTATGCCGAAAACTGGGGCGACAACAGCCACGCCATTGTCTATCGCACCTTCGGTATCGCCACCCAACCCGCCATTTCCGTTGACGATAACGGCAACGTGATGATTCTCTTCAACGTGCTCTCGCAACGTTTGCACCCCCAACAGACCTTCTACTACAGAAGCGCCTACGTCACCTGCAGGGACTACACCGGCACATGGTTTGAGAACGCCTACAACCTGACTGGCGACCTCGCCCACAGCCGCGACGAGGTGTACTACACCACCGTCAACCCCAACGCCTTGAACGGCAGCTTCTGGGGCTACTACTTTGCCGATGCCAACTGCGGCCTCCAACTGGACGGCGACAACAACGGCACCATCACTGAAAACACCATGCGTGTGGTGAAGATCACCCCCGACATGGAAGGCTGGGGCGTGAAGGACAACGAGGCTGTCAACCCCATGACTGCCACCCGTGTGTATCCTAACCCCGCCACGGACGTGCTCAACATCGAAGTGAACGCCTCTCAAGCCTCTGAGATGAACATCAGCGTCTTCAACATCACTGGCCAAAAGGTGATTGAGAAGAACGTCAACATCTCGACGGGCATCAACGTTCCCTCGGTCAGCACCAGCAGCCTCACCAGCGGCATCTACTTCGTCACTGTGAAGGCCAACGGCTTCGAGAACACCATGAAGTTCATCGTGAAGTAAGTTTCCCCACAAGGGACACAAAAAAAGGAGGCTTCAAGCCTCCTTTTTTTGTGTTGTCATTGCGCCAAACTCACTTGACCTCTTTGCGATGTCTTGCTGCGTCGAGGGCAAGATAGAACGCGGCACGCAATCCGTCGGGCGTGGCATGGTTGGTGTTGGCGATGTCGAAGCCCGGTCCGTGGACTGGGCCTGTACACACCACCGGCAAGCCTGCCCAGAGATAGGCTCCGCCATCAGGGTTCATCATCCTGAAGGGCAGCATGGCTTGGCCGTATGTCATGCACAACACGCCGTCATATTTCTGCCAAAGGCCACTGCCAAAGACCTGCTGCGCCGAAAAAGGCCCGAAGGCATACACGCCTTTTTTCCGTACCTGAGCCACGGCTTCCGCCCCCAAGCCCTTAGCCGAGGCGTGAGGATCGATGTCTATGAGGGCGATTTTGGGCGCAGTGAGGCCAAAATCGGTCTGCAACGTGCGCGACATCGTGATGAGCTTGCCGACAACGAAGGAAGCGTTGAGCAACGGAAGCGCCTCATTCAGCGGAATCTCGTCGGTGGCGCAGCCGATGCGCAACGCGCCGCTCACCAGCAGTCGAAGCATGTCGGGCTTGTCGAAAGAGGCCGACAGATAGTCGCGCTCGCTCAACTCCATTTGTTCGCACACCGGAGCCAGCAGTAAGGCATCCAAATGGCCATAGCGCAAGTCCTCGACGGCTTTCTTCAGCGCGTAGGCCGACATTTCGGCAGAAAGAGCGGTGGCCTTGCCCGGCTCAATCTTCAGTTCCTCATCCACGATGTTGATGATGTTGAACTTTTGTTGCCACGACTGCCTTGCGTCGCGGGTCAGTGAGTAGTTGAACGTGTCGATGCCGAAGTTCTTCTTGTAGTACGACAGTGCCTTAGATTGCCCATAAAGCACTGGTGTCGCCATCTCGAGCATTCGCTGGTCGGCAAATGCCTTGAGGATGATTTCGTAAGCGATGCCGTTGAGGTCGCCCTGCGTGATGCCGATACGCGGCTGTAGTTTAACGGAGTGGTCAGTCATGGTGAATAGAGTTTATCCGCTGAAAATCAACGGGGTTTCGGACTTCAAAAGTAGGCATTTAAAAACAAGAAAACAAACATTTTTCCTGTTTTTTCCAAAAAAAGTGTTTTTTGTTATCGGAAACGGGACAATGCTTCCCGCATAATGCAGAGCGTGGCACCGCGCTGCGCCATGAGATATTCTTTGCAAACAGCTGATGCACAAGAATATAGCTCGTTTTCCTTAATCAATCGACTGACGATGCGGCGTAAGCCGTCGGCATCGCTCACGCTGAAAGCACCACCTTGCGCCACCAGGTCGACGGCCTCCTTGAAAGCTGTGTGGCGAGGTCCGAACACCACGGGGCAGCCAAAAGCTACGGGTTCCTGAATGTTGTGCAAGCCTGCGCCAAACGCCCCTCCGATGTATGCGAAACGCGCATATTGATACAACTGGGAAAGCACACCTATAGTATTAATTATCAATACTTTAGATTGTTTGTCAGCACAAAGCTCGGAATAAAGGACGCTGCCGGGAAATAGCGCTCCCACTGCGGCAATATGCCTTTCGGAGATGTCGTGCGGTGCAATAATCAGGCTGTAGTCGTCAGGCAGGTCGGGAAGCA
>ONVP01000159.1 GCA_900321315.1 uncultured Bacteroidales bacterium | reverse complement strand
CGAGAGAATGAATATCGAGCCGAAGGCTTTGAAGAGACATGAGCGTAATGAGAACAGATAATTAATAAAGGTGAACGGTAGGGACGTGAGTAATCGCGTCTCTACTGATTGCCGATGGCTTGATGAAAAAGTGCGATGCTGTCGCACCAATCTATAAAAAAGCCCGATGGTGTCTGCCTTATTCAATAAAAAGTCAAAATGATATTCAAAACGGTGTATTGAAGTTAATGGACAAAGGAGAAATCATACTATATCAACCTGACAACAGCATTGAGTTGGAGGTGCGCATGGAAGCCGAAACAGTTTGGCTGAATCGGCAACAGATGGCTCTGCTCTTCAATCGCGATGTCAAGACTATAGGAAAACACATCAACAACGCGCTCGCAGAAGAATTACAAGGTTTTCCAACTGTCGCAAAATTTGCGACAGTTCAAAAGGAAGGAGAGAGGGTGGTTACGCGAAATGTGGAATACTATAATTTAGATATGGTACTTTCTGTGGGTTACCGCGTGAAGTCACAAAGAGGTATTGAGTTCCGCCAATGGGCTAACAAAGTCCTGAAAGACTATCTCTTGAGGGGTTATGCCATCAACCAACGTTTTGAGCAATTGGAGCAAAGGGTAAGTAGAACCGAGGAGAAGATAGAACTGTTTGTCCGTACTTCATTGCCGCCCATGGAAGGCGTGTTCTATGAAGGCCAAATCTTTGATGCCCATGTCTTTGCGTCTAATCTGATAAAATCGGCGAAAAGCAGTATTGTTCTGATTGACAACTATGTCGATGAGTCTGTACTGACAACGCTCTCGAAACGGGAAAACAATGTATCGGCAAAAATTGTCACTAAAAGCATCTCCGACCAGTTCTTGTTAGACCTGAACCGCCACAACAGCCAGTATCCTCAAATCGATGTGGAAGAAAGAACCGACATCCATGACCGATTCCTGATCATCGACGATACGGTTTATCATATCGGTGCTTCATTGAAAGACTTGGGAAAGAAACTTTTCGCTTTTTCAAAACTTGGGATTTCGCCCGAGGTTATTCAAAATGATAGTCGAATGAAAAAACAGAATAGCAATTAAAACAAATCACTATGAAAACAACAATGAAATTGTTGCTGATGTTGCTGGTAGTCACTGGTGCGATTACTTTGACCTCGTGCAAGAAACTTCCTGATCAAGTTACCATAAGTGGCATTGTAACCAACGATGGACAACCGATGGAGGATGTTCGCGTTTGCGTGACCAGCGTTGCTCCATATAGTGGATTCGGTTTCATCGGTGCATGGTACACTGATGAGAGAGGCCGTTATGAAGTAGAATTCGAACCATACAAATCCTCCATTCCTTATACGATTCATTTCGATATCACACAGGATGATGGCGACTATTCTTATAGTTGCGAAGTGGATGTATATCAAGCAGTGCACGAAATCAATGCTGTTTTGTCGAAAAAAGAGAAATAAAAAAACATGACCTTCATCGATGACATATTGAAGTATAACAGCCTGTCCATCGTGGGCTTGCAGAAGAACACGGGGAAGACCGTTAGTCTGAACTATGTGCTCGACCGCCTGCCCGTCGAGAGGAAGCGCATTGCCGTGACTTCAATTGGCATTGATGGAGAGACCACCGACCAAGTGACCCGGACGCAAAAGCCGGAGATCTACTTGCGCCAAGGCATGTATTTCGGCACCTCCGAGATGCATTACCGCCAGAAGCGCATCGTCTCGGAACTGATTGATGTCAGCGACGAGAACACCTCATTAGGTCGTGTGGTGACGGCCAAAGCCCTGACAGGAGGCAAGATCCTCCTGTCAGGACCTTCGTCGGCCAGCGGTCTGAAACGCTGGATGAAAGACATGCATCGTGTGGGCCTCGACCTTGTGATTATCGACGGAGCCTTGTCACGGTTGAGCCTCGCTTCGCCCGCCGTAAGCCAGAGTATGATATTGGCCACGGGTGCGGCTTATTCCACCAACATGACCACCTTGGTCAACCAGACGGCTTTCATCGTGGAGCTGATCAACATCCCGCTCACCGATGAGGAGCAACTGAAACTGCTGATGCCTATCGAGAAAGGCGTGTGGTTTGTGGATTTGGACGGCGCGTTGCACGAAATCAAGACCGTCTCATCGCTGTCGCAAGAGATCCACTTCGAAGGCATGGACGACTGCAAGACCTTGTATTTGGCCGGTGCGTTGGTGGACGGCCTCCTCGAAAAGGTGAGGAAGAACCCGAAACTGAAAACCTGCGAACTGGTGGTGCGCGACTTTACGAAGATCTTCGTGTCGCCCCAGCAGTATCGGCTGTTTTTGAAATTAGGCGGAAAGATCCGCGTACTGCAAAAGAGCAAGTTGATAGCGGTGACTGTCAACCCGACCTCGCCCTTGGGCGTGGTGCTCGACTCCGACACACTTTGTGCCAAGTTGACGGAAGCCATTCACTTGCCAGTTTATGATTTGATGAAAGAATGCAATTGAGAGACCACATAGAATCGCCTTGCGGCCTGCGCTACGTGTTCGAGCAACTCGAACTGCAAGCGGGCTATACGCGCCGTTGGATGCTCGACATGCCGATGATGCGGACGGGGGAGGAGATTGCCCGTTCGTATGAGGTGCTGCGGCAGTTCGTGCGTTTCGTGGAGGAGGTCGATACACCTTATATTAATACGCTCCAGTTCCGCCTGCAGGGGCTGAAGGACATCCGCACGACCATCAAGAACCTCGGGCAGCAAGCCGTCTTGGATGATATTGAACTCTTCGAGGTGAAACACTTGGCGATTTTGGCCGTCGATGTGGCGGAACGTCTTAGGAACCACGGTTTGGATGATGCCGTCGCAATCCCCGACCTCAACGAGGTCATCACCATCCTCGACCCAGACGGCTTGAAGATGGCGAGTTTCTATGTCTATGACTCCTATTGCCAGGAGTTGAAAGATCTGCGCATTCAGATGCGCCAGCATCCCGAGCAGCAGGAGGACTTGCTGGCAGCGTGCGCCGAGATTGAGGAAGGCGTGCGCCGTGATTTGAGCAAGCAGTTGTACCGCTTTGCGAAGGCTTTGGAGGAAGCCCAAATCGCGATGGCGAAGATTGACATGAACCTCGCCAAAGCCTTGCAGATAAAGCAGTTGGAACTTTGCTTCCCAACCATTTCGAAGGATGACATCAGCCGTTACGAGGCGATGTTCCATCCGCAGGTGAAGGACACCTTGGCGCAGCGCAAACGCGCTTTCCAGCCGGTGAGCCTCACCTTTGGGCAGAAACCCACTCTGATCACGGGCGCCAACATGGGTGGCAAGACCGTGGTTTTGAAGACCTTGACGCTGTGCCAGTACCTGTTCCAATATGGGTTTGGCATTCCGGCCCAATCGGCAGACATTGCCGTCAAGGATGAGGTTTTCTTCTGCATCGGCGACGAGCAGTCCATCGAGAAGGGGCTGTCGTCGTTTGCCGCAGAGATGAAGAACATCGATGCCGTCATCAAGGCATCGCGCGAAAACAGAAAGATAGTGGCGTTGATTGACGAGCCGGCCCGCACCACCAATCCCACCGAGGGCACCGCCTTGGTGTCGGCCTTGGTGAAGGTGTTGAGGGGCGACAATGTGAGCCTCATCATGACCACGCATTACGATATAGAGCCGACCGATGCCCGTTGCCTCCGCGTGAAGGGCTTCGAGAACGGCGCGATGAACTACGAACTCGTCGAGGTGCAAGACGGCGAAGTGCCGCACGAGGCACTGAATATCGCCGAGAGTTTGGGGATTGACTCGGAGTGGATTGAAAAGGCGAGAGAGTTTTTAAACCTATCGAATTCGATGGGTTTAGAAAAGTGGTCAAATTCGACCACTTTGAATGTTAAAAATTAGTATTATAGATAGAAAAATGTATTAAATATTATTAATTGAGAAATAAGAAAAGAGTTGAATAATAACAAGTTGGAATTGCGTCCGCGGTGCGGACGCAATTGGGAACGCGGTGCGTTCCCAATCTTCTGACGAGAAAGAAGTGTATATAAAGATGGCAGACGACAAATCCATATTAAACAAAAGCGAAGATTCGGTAATAATCAGTTCGCAATCCGAGGTTTTCATTTCTGAAGTGAGGAAAATCATTGAGGAAGCACGTAATAATGCGGTGCGCAGCGTTGATTTTTGCCGTGTGCAGATGTATTGGAACATTGGAAGGCGAATTGTTGAAGAAGAACAGTTACTTGCAAAGGATTTGGAGCCTGAATATGGTACGGGATTTAGTGTAAGACAGTTGGAGCGAGCAAGGCAGTTCTATAGACTTTACCCAATTGCGTCCGCGGTGCAGACGCAATTGAATTGGTCTCAGTATAAGCAACTTATCGCTATTGAGGACCCTGACAAACGCGAATATTACGAACTGGAATCGGTCAATAATTGTTGGACTGGTCGAGAGTTGGAAAGGCAAATCAATTCGATGCTTTATGAACGGCTGTTGTTGAGCAACGACAAGGAAAGTGTCTTGGCGGTGGCACGCAAACAGCGGATTCCACAAAGTCCGAGAGAGATTATCAAAGACCCGATGGTGCTTGAGTTTTTGGGATTGGAACGGAAACCGACCTATTACGAAAGCGATTTGGAAACTTCGCTGATAAGCCATCTGCAAAACTTCATGCTTGAAATGGGCAACGGTTTTGCTTTCATTGCCCGTCAAAAGCGGATCTTGATGGATGATGACGAGTTCTTTGTCGATTTGGTGTTCTACAATCGGATTTTGCGTTGTTTTGTGTTGTTTGAACTGAAAACCAGCAAATTGACACATCAGGACATTGGGCAGTTGCAAATGTATGTCAATTACTATGACCGAGTGGAGAAGTTGCCGGAAGAGAACCCGACCATCGGTATTCTGCTTTGCACCAGCAAAAACGACACGGTTGTGAAGATGTCGTTGCCGGAGAACAATTCGACGATACTTGCCTCGCAATACACCTTGTATTTGCCGAGCGAGGAGCAATTGAAAAAGGAAGTGGAGGAAGTTAGGAACTTAATTAAAGGAGGAAATGAGTGATGGGAAGGATTGTGGCACAAGATAATAAACGGGTTTTAATTATACCGAATTCGGTATATTTAACCCTATCGAATTCGATAGGGTTAGACTCAAGGGGGTCGAATTCGACCATTTTAGAAAAGGAAGGAGGGAAAAAGTAATGGCAAAGATAGTTGTACAAGATACCGAAATTACTGTTATCCAAGTTAATAGCAACGATTATATCTGCTTGACGGATATGATTAAGGCTAAAGATGGAGATTTCTTTGTGACCGATTGGCTTCGCAATAGGAATACTTTGGAGTATATTGGTATTTGGGAAAAGGTGTACAATCCGAATTTTAATTATGGCGAATTCGCCATAATTAGAAATCAGGCTGGTCTTAATAGTTTCAAAATCAGCGTAAAAGATTTTGTAAGTAGAACCAATGCCGTTGGACTTCAAGCAAAGGCAGGTCGATATGGTGGCACTTATGCCCATAAAGATATTGCGTTTGAATTTGCCATGTGGATTAGCCCCGCATTTAAGGTCTATCTTGTTCAAGATTTCCAACGCCTAAAAGAAGAAGAACAAAAACAACTCGGTTGGTCAGTAAAACGAGAGTTGGCGAAGATAAACTACCATATCCACACGGATGCCATAAAAGAGAATCTGGTTCCAGAAGAGATTGACCGTTATCATGCCTCTTTGATTTACGCCAATGAAGCCGATGTGCTGAATGTGGCTTTGTTTGGTGTGACGGCGAAGGAATGGCGCGATGCCAACCCCGACTTGAAGGGCAACATTCGCGACTATGCCAATATCAACCAACTGATTTGCCTCTCGAACATGGAAAACCTCAATGCGGTCTTTATTAATAAAGGTATGCCGCAACGCGATAGACTGATTGAACTGAACAAAATCGCCATTCAGCAGATGAAGGTGCTGGAGGGCGTGGAAGAAAGGAGGATGCTGAAATGATTAACCAATTAAAAATCAATAAAATGAATAACATAAATTTCAAAACTATGAGAATAACATTGTTTGTATTACTGATTGTTTGTAGTTTAGGAAATATGATTCAAGCTCAAACAAACAATACAAATAGTGGTGATGACATTTACAAGAATATGAATCTAACAGCAAAAGATTCATTGATGTTTGATTATTTGGACGAAATTAACTTGAAATTAGGGGAGTATAGATACCAACTATTTAAAACACAAAACATGTGGACATTTTTAAAATTAGATACTATGACTGGACAAATCTGGCAGATTCAGTTCAGTATAAAAGGTAGTGATTATAGGTTTGAAACTCCGCTAGATTTAATCCCTAAAATATCAGAGTATTTCGATATACCTATCGCAGGTCGTTTTACTTTGTATGCTACAGACAACTTGTATAATTTCATTATGTTGGACCAAATAGACGGACGATGCTGGCAAGTTCAATGGAGTACGGAACCTGAAAATAGAGGGGTTTTGAGAATTTATTAGAAATCACAATAAAGAGATAAAGTTATGAATAAACACATTTTTTCCATCATTGCAGCATTATTAATTTTGACAGGCTGCAACACACAAACACCATCTCAAACAGAAGTCAAGCCATTGACTTTTGAAGAACAAATGCAGGAAAACACGAAGGAACTACCGGCATTCAAAATGATAGCCACAGAGAACATCCACATTCTTTTAAAGTGGAACACAAGAACAGGAGAAGTTTGGATGACTCAATATGCTCTATCAGACACAGATGCCCTTGAACACAAAATCCCATCTATCATCAATGTTGCATCTGAAAATAGTTGGAATGGTAGATTTGAATTGTATCCAACCAAGAATATGTTCAATTTTATCTTGGTTGATACATATTACGGAAACACATATCAAGTACAATGGAATACAAAAGATGAGAATTGTTTTGTCGTTCCCATTAATTCATAAATCATAATAAAGTTCACAACTATGGAAAAGATTCTTTTTAAATCAGAAAACGCCACATTGAAATATGTAGAAGAAGATGACATAGAAGACGGTGTTATCTCAACAATTGACTACGAAGTTGAATTGAATGATAACGGAGATTATATCGGTGGTGATTTTATATTTGAAATCGATGAAGCGTTAAAGGCATACGGATTTGCGAATGTTGATGAATTGATTGCTTATTGTAAGCAAATCATCAAAGATAATACAGATGCAAAACAAATGTGGGACAAAATCAAAAATGATTTTGAATCACATGACATCGAGGTTTCTCCTGATGAATATGAAGGAGGATATAACTTTATGACGAATATATAACGAACAATAAATCAATTATTTAAACAACATAACTAAAAAATATGGAAAGTAAATTAGGACTTGATTTTAAGAAAGTGGAGTATGCCAGAGGGCTGGCGAAGAACATCGCTGACGATGTGCAGGCCTTCTGCGAGCAATACACCACGGTGGCCGTGGAGCGCACCCTCGCCCGACTGATGGGCATCGATGGGGTGGACGAAAGCGATGTGCCGCTGCCCAATGTGGTGGTGGACGCCATCAAGGACAAGGGCGTGCTCGGCGAGGGCATCCTGTTCTTCATCGCCAACGCCATGATCCAGACGGGCCTCAACCCGCAACAAATCGCCGAGAAGGTGGCCAAAGGCGAACTCGACATCACCAAGGTGGTGACGCGCGACCAGAAACAGATTGCCGCCACGCTGCAACCCGTCATCGACGAGAGCCTGACGCGCATCCGCACCCGCCGTGCCCGCCGCGAGCATTACCTCGAAACCATCGGCGAAGGCCCCAAGCCATACCTTTATATTATTGTGGCCACGGGTAACATCTACGAGGACGTGGTGCAGGCCCAGGCCGGTGCCCGTCAGGGAGCCGACATCATCGCCGTGATCCGCACCACGGGCCAGAGCCTCTTGGACTATGTGCCTTACGGCGCCACCACCGAGGGCTTCGGCGGCACCTTCGCCACGCAGGAGAACTTCCGCATCATGCGTAAGGCCCTTGACGAAGTGGGTGAGGAGGTAGGCCGCTACATCCGCCTCTGCAACTACTGCTCGGGGCTCTGCATGCCCGAAATCGCCATCATGGGCGCTTTCGAAGGCCTCGATGTCATGCTGAACGACGCCCTCTACGGCATCTTGTTCCGCGACATCAACATGCAGCGCACCCTCATCGACCAATACATGAGCCGAATCATCAACGGCTTCGCGGGCGTCATCATCAACACGGGTGAGGACAACTACCTGACCACCGCCGACGCCGTGGAAGCCGCACATACCGTGTTGGCCTCCGACCTCATCAACGAGCAGTTGGCCAAGATCGCCGGTCTGCCCGAAGAGCAGATGGGCTTGGGTCACGCCTTCGAGATGGACCCGATGCTCGAGAACGGCTTCCTCATGGAACTCGCGCAGGCACAGATGACCCGCGAGATCTTCCCCAACGCGCCGCTGAAATACATGCCGCCCACCAAGTTCATGACGGGCAACATCTTCCGTGGCCACATCCAAGACGCGCTGTTCAACATCATAGGCATCTGGACGCACCAAGGCTTGCAACTTTTAGGTATGCCCACCGAGGCCATCCACACGCCGTTCATGAGCGACCGTTACCTCTCCATCGAGAACGCCCGCTACATCTTCAACAACATGAAGGACATCGGCGAGGAGATGGAGTTCAAGGAGGGTGGCATCTGCCGTCAACGCGCCCACTTAGTGCTCGACAACACCATCAAGCTGCTTGAGGAACTCGTCAAGGAAGGCCTGTTCACCGCCTTGGAGAAAGGTATCTTCGGCGATGTGAAACGCCCGAAGAACGGCGGCAAGGGCTTGGCTGGCGTTACGCTGAAGAGCGAGAATTATTTGAATCCGTTTGTTGAACTAATGAAAGGGAAGAGATGAATGCAGTGTGGCTATTAGCATTTAGCCATTAGCTATTAGCCAGTTGAAGCTGCTAAAAGCTAACGGCTAATAGCTAAAAGCCGAAAAGCCTGCATTCAGCGAAAGAGAGAAGTTAAACAATTAAACAGAGAAAAAATGAGCGAAGGATTATATTCAATGGAGGCCAAGGATTACGACAAAACCCTAGACCTCACCAAGATAAAGCCCTACGGCGACACCATGAACGACGGCAAGATGCAGTTGAGTTTCACCTTGCCCGTGCCTTGCGGCGCAGAAGCCATCGAAGCGGCCAAGCTGCTGCTGAAAAAGATGGGACTGGAAAACCCCAGCGTGGTGTATTACAGAGAACTGACACCCGGTTTCACCTTCGTGAACTGCTACGGCAGTTGCACCCACACGGTGGACTATTCGACCATCTATGTGCCGAAGGTGGAATCGAACACGATGGATATGTATGAGACCGACAAATACATCAAGGAGAACATCGGACGCAAGATCGTCATCGTCGGCGCCTCGACGGGTACCGACGCCCACACCGTGGGTATCGACGCCATCATGAACATGAAGGGCTATGCCGGCCACTACGGACTGGAGCGCTACGAGATGATCGAGGCCTACAACCTCGGCTCGCAGGTGCCCAACGAGGAGTTCATCGCCAAGGGCATCGAACTCCATGCCGACGCGCTGCTCGTCTCGCAGACCGTGACCCAGAAGGATGTTCACATCCACAACATGACCAACTTCATCGAGTTGATGGAGGCTGAGGGCCTGCGCG
>ONVP01000120.1 GCA_900321315.1 uncultured Bacteroidales bacterium | reverse complement strand
ACGCCAGCGCGGCATTTCTTGTCAACGACGTGCTCAACATACTCGTCCCAGAAGTTGTCCAAGGTCGAAAGCACCGGGTTCGGTGAGGTCTGACCCAGACCGCAGAGGGCGGTGTCCTTAATCACGGCGGCGAGGTTGCGCAGCTCTTGGAGGTCGTCCATGGTGCCGTTGCCTTCCGTGATCTTAGTGAGGATTTCGAGCATACGTTTGTTACCCACACGGCAGGGTGTGCACTTACCGCAGCTCTCCTCGCAGGTGAACTCGAGGTAGAACTTGGCGATGGCCACCATGCAGGAGGTCTCGTCCATGACCACCATACCGCCAGAGCCCATCATGGAGCCGGCAGCGGCAAGGCTTTCATAGTCGATAGCAGTGTCAAGGTGCTTCTCGGTCAAGCAGCCGCCGGAAGGACCGCCAGTCTGCACGGCCTTGAACTTGCGGCCACCCTTGATGCCACCACCGATTTCGTAGATGATGTCGCGGAGGGTGGTGCCCATCGGGACCTCGATCAGACCGACATTGTTGATCTGGCCGGCCAGAGCGAACACCTTGGTGCCCTTCGACTTCTCGGAGCCGATGCTGGCAAACCAGTCGGCGCCCTTGGTGATGATGATCGGGATGTTGGCGAAGGTCTCCACGTTGTTCACGTTGGAGGGCTTCATCTTGTAGCCAGCCACAGCTGGGAACGGAGGCTTGAAAGTGGGTTCGCCACGCAAACCTTCCATGGAGTGGATCAATGCAGTCTCCTCACCGCAGACGAAAGCACCGGCACCGTAACGAAGCTCGATGTCGAAATCGAAACCTGAGCCGAGGATGTCCTTGCCAAGCAGGCCGTATTCGCGGGCCTGGGCGATGGCGATTTGCAGGCGGTGGATGGCCAACGGGTATTCAGCACGGATATAGACCAGGCCGTGGGTGGCGCCGATGGCATAACCACAGATGGCCATGGCCTCAACGATACTGTGCGGGTCGCCTTCCATGATGGAACGGTCCATGAACGCACCCGGGTCGCCTTCGTCGGCGTTGCAGATGACGTACATCTCATCGCACTTGTTCTTGGCGCAGAGGCCCCATTTCACGCCGGTCGGGAAACCAGCGCCGCCGCGACCGCGAAGGCCCGACTTGGTGATTTCGTCAATGACCTGCTGTGGGGTCATTTCGCTGAGACACTTGCCTAATCCTTCATAACCGCCGCGCGAGATGCACTCGTCGATGTTCTCGGGGTTGATGAAGCCGCAGTTGCGCAAGGCGATACGCAGTTGCTTGCGATAGAATCCCATGTGCTTCGAGTCGGACACATGTTCCTTGTTTTCAGGATCCATGTAGAGCAAATCGGTGACCTTACGGCCTTTGATGATGTGCTCGTTCACGATTTTCTCGACGTCTTCAGGCTTCACCTGAGTGTAGAACGTGTTGTCAGGCATGATCTTGACGATGGGTCCCTTCTCGCAGAAGCCGAAGCAACCCGTCCTGACCACCTGAACTTCATCCTGCAAGCCCTTCGCGGCGAGAATGTCCTCGAAGTTCTTGATGATTTCAGCACCTGCCGATGCATAGCAGCCAGTACCGCCGCAGCAAAGCACGTGCATCTTGATTTTTGCCATATAAATTCCTCCGAATTAAGGGTTAGTTAGATAGTTTCGTAGTTCACGGGGATGACACCCTCGACCATCTCGTTGTTCATCACATACTTGGTGAGGATTTCGTCAGCCCTGCCGTTATCGACATGGCCGAAAACGACGGGGTCCTTGCCCGGGCACTTCACCTCGATGGTCGGCTCGGCGTGGCAGTAGCCCATGCAGCCGGTTTGGGTGAAGACGATGCCGAGCTTCAGCTCGTCGGCCTTCTCCATCATGTGTTCCATTACTTGCTTGGCGCCGGCGGCGATACCGCAGGTGGCCATGGCGACCTTGATTTGCACCAAAGAGTCGGGGTCGTTGCTCTTTTCGCGAAGGTCGAGGTTCGACTGAAGCTTTTCTCTCATAGCTTTCAGTTCTGCTAATGACTTAACTTTTGCCATAGAATGCTTGTTTTTATGGTTATTTATTGAGTTTTTGTTTGTCAAACTTCCGTTTTACAAATCCGCTGCAAATTTAGGAAAAAATATGCTCCGATTCCAAATAATGAGTGAAGTTTTTTATGTTTTTCAAAAGACAAACAATATACTGAAAACCAATTGCTTGAACCTTTTCAAAATCAAACCGGAAGTAAATTAGAATGATTCTAATTTAGAAAAGGGTTGTTGGAGGCTGGCTTCTTAATAAAGAAAAACTGGACTGCTTCTGTCTAACACCAGTCCGCAAACCCGTTGAGTTCGACATTTAATAGCGACTCCAAATAAATACGACACGTGATTGATTTGCGAAAGTTGAAGCAATCCAGTGTGACGATTGGCCAATAAGACGAATCAAAGCTCGTCGTTGATCAGCATCTCGAGCACTTTCATGAAGTTCTTCTCCTTGAGCGTGGTTTCGCCGTCGTCAGCCGAAACGATGTCGTTGATGTCGGCCATGAAGGCCACCTTGTCCTCCTGCGTCTTCAGGAACTCGTCCTTGTGCTCCTTGAAAAAGCTGAGCCAAGCAGGGCTGGTCATCGACTTCCACGACTCGAACACTTCGTAGTAGCTCTTCTCGTCAAATTGAAGCAAAATGCGCTCCAGTTCATTCATCGAAACATTGCCGTCGATGCCCGACGCGCAAAGCATCATGAAAATCTGAAACTTCTCTTTGGTAAGGTTGTTTTCCATAGGCTTGAATTTTTGAAGTTATTTGCTGACAAAAATAGGAAATAAAACCATACCTTTGCAGCAAATTTCAAAAAATATGAGAAAAAATTTCATCCTTGCCGTTTTTGCCCTCGTTTCGAGCTTGGCAATGGCACAAGAAAAGTGTTTCTGGGTGTTCTTCACCGACAAAAACGACACCCAATTCGACCCTTATTCCTACTTTGACGCGAAGGCCATCGAGCGCTACCAACGCAACGGTGCCGACCTTTACGACCTCAGCAACTATCCGCTGAACGACAGCTACGTCAGTGCGGTAAACGCCTATTCCACAGAGGTTTTTGGCGAGTCGCGCTGGTTGAACGCTTTGGGCATCGAGGCCACCGATGACAATGCGGCCTTGATTGCACAACTGCCATTCGTGGCGCGTGTGCAGGAAATCGTTTCCAACGGGATTTTGGCCCGAGTAGAAACTGATTTTGAAGCGGTTACAGGCGACACCACCAAACTCCTCACCGACCAACTGAAGCGCTTCGGCGGCCAGCATTTCATCGACAAAGGCATCAACGGCAAAGGTTTGCGCATCTGCGTGATGGACGGCGGCTTCCCGAAAGTCAATACCCACCCTGCCTTCAAGCATCTGCGCGACAACAACCAGATTCTCAAGACTTACAATTTCCCGAACAAAAAAGAAGATGTTTACGGATGGAGCACCCACGGCACGATGGTGTTGAGCTGCATCGCTGGCATCAACGACAAGGGACAAATGATGGGCCTCGCCCAGGGTGCCGAGTTCCTCCTCGCCCGCACCGAAATCGACCCCGAACCCTTTAAAGAAGAGGTGTGGTGGGCGCAAGGTGCAGAATGGGCCGACAAAAACGGAGCCGACATTATCAACAGTTCGCTCGGCTACGGCAAGGACCGCCACTGGACCAAAGACATGGACGGCACCTCGTATGTGGCCAAAGCCGCACAAAAGGCCGTTGAAAAGGGCATTTTAATCTGCAACTCTGCCGGCAACGAAGGCGACGACAGGCGTTGGATGACCATCATCACGCCCGCCGATGCCGAAAACGTCCTCACTGTGGGCGGCATCGAAGATGATTTGGAAAACTATCGTCACATCAGTTTCAGTTCGTTTGGCCCAACGGCCGACAAACGCATGAAGCCCAATGTGGTTGCTTTTGGCCTGGCCGAAGTCGCCAACCCAAGTGGAGGCTACACTTCTGCCTACGGCACCTCGTTCTCCAGTCCGCTCACAGCCGGTTTCTGCGCCTGCGCCTGGCAAACCATGCGCGACAAGACCGCCTTGCAAATGAAGGCCGAAATCGAGAAGTCCGCCGACCTCTATCCATATTTCGATTATGCTTTTGGCTACGGTGTGCCTCAAGCCGCCTATTTCACCGGCGACCTGAAACCTGTTGAACGATCGTTTAACCTCGTTCAAGAGAAAGACGGTGTGCGCATAGCCATCCCGAAAACCGTGACAGGCCAATACATGTTCATCAACGTGGAAGGCGCAGATGGGGTGTTGCTTGGCTATTATATGGCCAGCCCTGACCCCACGGGCATCTTCATGAACAGCAAGGATTTCGGCCAAGGCAAGAAACTCAATGTGAGTTATAACGGATTCTACGACTCCTGCCCCATCAGCGGCATGGGCGGCGACATTAGCATTGCGGCCAACAACAGTCACATATATGGACAAGATGGCACCTTTAAGAATGTGAAGGAGGAAGGCTGGCAAAAGACGACTTTTTTCCAATACGACTACAACTTGCCCAACAGCACCTTTAACGGCTTCAGCCGCCATTTCGCCTTCGGTCGCCGCTGGATGTACGGCAAGACATATAAAATAGGTATGGGTCTCGGCCTCGACTGGAACCGCTTTGTGCATAACAACAAGGACAGAGACATCCATCCGTTCCACGACCAAGTAATGCTCCGCAATATGCAACTGCGTGGCGAATTGCTGCAACGCATCGTCCTTCGTCGCTTTGGCCTCAACTGGGACCTCGGCGGCTACGGTGGCATCAACATCACTCGTCGTATGCGCATCACCGACAAAACATATATAACAGACGACATGGGGCAACCCATCCCTGATAACACCTGTTCAAAGAAGGTCACCACCTATTATAATTGCAAGAACATGGAACTTTTCGAGTATGGAGCCTTCACACGCCTTAGCTACAGCATCCAAAACATGTTCAACATTGGCGTTTACGGCAGTTACCGCCTGTCGCCCGTCATAACCAAGGACGATGTCCCCATCGGCACGAAACCCTCGCCTTGGAGTTTTGGCATTGAGATTGAATTGGTGCCGTAATGTCTAGCGACTTTATTTCTATCACAAATCGCACTTTTCGGAGTGCGTTTTTTTATTATGTTCGAAAATTTCCTAAATTTGCAGTCCATAATCCAACGGAAAACAGATTTAAAACGATACGAAAATGAAAGTACAGGAATTAGTTGAAAAACTCAACCTTAAAGTGTTATCGGGCGAGAAAGGCCTTGACAGAGAAATAGATGGCTGCTACATCAGCGACCTTTTGAGCGACGTGATGGGCAACGCCATGGAAGGCAACATCTGGATTACGCTCCAAACCCACAAGAACGTGATGGCCGTGGCCTCGCTGAAGGAAATGTCGTGCATCATCCTCGTGAAAAACCTCGTTCCCAACGACGAGACCATCGAGCAGAGCAACGACGAAGATTTGCCTATCCTTCAAACGAATCTGCCGACTTACGAGATTGCTGGTTTGGTTTACAACCTGTTACACGAATAATTGGCATTGTAGAGACGCAATGCATTGCGTCTCTACCAAACACCAATCATGGAATTAAACGCATATAGAGCCGACCTCCACCTGCACACGGTGCTTTCGCCGTGCGGCGACCTCTATATGAGTCCTTCCGCCATCATCGAGCAGGCCAAAAAACTCCACCTTGATGTCATCGCCATCTGCGACCACAACACGACGCGACAGGTGAAGGTGACGCAAAAAATCGGGCGCGAAAACGGCATCCTCGTCATCGGCGGCGTAGAAATCACCACACAAGAAGAAGCCCATGCCCTTGCCTACTTTGAGACCGACGAGCAATTGGACAAGTTTCAGGAATATCTTGACGAACACCTTCCCCACATTCCACTTGACGAAGAAAAATTTGGCTATCAACTGATTGTCGATGAAAACGAGGAAGTGGTCGGCGACGAGGAATGGCTGCTGTGGTCGGCGTTGGATGCCGATTTGGACCAACTTTATGATGTGGTGCATGAAATCGGCGGGTTGTTCGTCCCAGCACATGTGAACAAGCCTGCGAGCAGTTTGGTGAGCCAGTTGGGGTTCGTGCCTCCCGACCTCAAAGCAGATGCTTTGGAAATCTCGAAGCACGTCACCAAGCCCGATTTCCTGAAGAAATACGCCTATTTGAAGAAATTCAACTTCACCAAAAGCAGCGATGCCCACTTTTTGCACATCATCGGCGAGGTGCATTGTGTGCTGCACATGTACGACAAGACCTTCGACGAGTTCCGCAAGACCCTCCACGGCGAGGACGGACGCTACATCGACACTGAACCCAAGGAAAAACTACAACTCCTTTTTGGATAAGTAAATGAACAACATCAGTTTACACATTGGACGCGAGACTGCGAGACACGAGACATTGCGATAGTCTCGTGTCCCGAAGTCCCGTGTCTCATGTCAAAAATAAAACTATGAAAGAACTATCACTACACGTCTATGACCTGATGGAAAACTCGACGGCGGCC
>ONVP01000285.1 GCA_900321315.1 uncultured Bacteroidales bacterium | reverse complement strand
AAGTTCATGGCCAAGCCGCCTTTCTTGAACGAGCGGAAAAACCCTGGCCCGACCTGCAAGCCTACGGCCACCACAAACAAGATAAGTCCGAACTCTTTGATGATGTGAAGCATGTCATGGTTGAGCGAAACGCCGCAGGCACTCAGCGCGATGCCCACAAACAGCACCCAAGTGATGCCCAAAGAGATGTTGGCGATTTTGATTTTGCCCAACAGCAGGCCGAGGAAGATGGACAAGGCCAAATATAAAATGGTGGGCCCGACGCCCGAACCGGTGAATAGGTTTAGCATGACTTTCAAATTGTTTTAGGACACAAAATTAGGGTTTATCTATGAACACTCGCAATAATCACCGAAATATTATTGACAAACATGTTCACGGCGATGGCCAACAGGATGACACCGAAGAACTTGCGCAAAATGAAAATCAGGTTTTCGCCCAAGAGTTTCTGGATGCGGTCCAATTGGCTGATGACGATGTAATCCAACAAAATGTTGAGCAATAATGCAATCATGATGTTGATGACGGCGTAGTCGGCGCGGAGCGAGAGCAAAGCCGTCAGTGCGCCCGGACCGGCAATCAGCGGGAAGGCGATGGGCACGATGCTTGCGCCGCCCTTGCCGCCCTCGTTCTTGATGATTTCGCGACCGAGAATCATCTCGACGGCCAAGATGAACAACACGAACGAACCCGCCACGGCAAACGAAGCCACGTCGATGCCGAAGAGTTTCAGCAGCGCGTCGCCCGCAAAGAAAAACGCCAAGAATAGCCCCAATGCCGTCAGGCAGGCTTGTTTCGCCTTGATGCTCTTGTTTTGCGCCTTCATGCCCATGAAAATGGGAATGGAACCGAAAATGTCGATGATGGCGGCCATGACGATGAACGCGCCGAAGATTTCAACGAAATTGATGTTGCTGAACATAGAATGTAAGTTTTGAAGAGGAACTACGAATTGCACGAATTAAACGAATGTATCCGCATGAATTTGGCAGCCATGGCTGCGAATCTCTACGAAATGGTTCGTACTCATTGGCAACGAAGTTGCAAAATCCAATTCGTGACCATTAGTAACATTCGTGTTATTCGTAGTTAAATGAATCAAACAATAGTATTCCAAAGGTAATGAAAATGCGGACCAAACCTCTTGAACGCGGCCTCGTCGAGCATTTCTTGGAACTGCGGATGCGCCACGGAGATGATGAGTTTTGCCCTTTCTTGAAGCGAGCGGCCGTAAAGATTCACAGCACCGTATTCCGTGATGAACCAATGGATGTGGTTGCGCGTGGTGACGGCACCCGAACCCAAATCCAAGGCAGGCACGATCTTGTTGATGCCCTTGCGCGTGGTGGAGGGCATGGCGATGATGGCCTTGCCGCCCTTCGAGCGCGACGCGCCATAGACGTAGTCGATTTGGCCGCCCACGCCGGAATAGATGCGCTCACCAAGCGAGTCGGCGCACACTTGGCCCGAAAGGTCCACTTGGATGGCCGAATTGACCGAGGTCATTTTGGGCTGCTGCGCAATGATGAAGGGGTCGTTGGTGTATTCCACGTCCTTCAGCAGCACCTCGGGGTTGCCGTCGATGAAGTTGTAGATTTTCTGCGAACCCATTACGAAAGTGGAAACGATTTTGCCCTTGTCCAAACGCTTTTTGCTGCCGTTGATGACACCTTTTTTAATAAGGGGCAGGATGCCGTCGCTGAACATTTCGGTGTGGATGCCGATGTCCTTGTGGTTGTGAAGGCACGAGAGGATGGCGTTGGGGATGGAGCCGATGCCCATTTGGAGCGTCGCACCGTCTTCGATGAGTTCGGCGCAATAGCGCCCGATGGTCTGCTCGGCCTCTGTGGGCGATGGCATATCGACCGTAATCAGCGGCGAGTCGTCCTCGACGAAATAGTTGATTTTGCTGATGTGCACAATCGAGTCGCCATGTGTGCGGGGCACATGTTTATTGACCACGGCGATGACGAAGTCGGCGTTTTCCATGGCGGCCAAGGTGGCATCGACCGACGGGCCGAGCGACACATACCCGAACTTGTCGGGCGGGCACACCTGAATCATGGCCACGTTGCATTTGATGTAGCCCTCGCGGTAGAGTTTCGAGGTCTCGCCGAGGAACACGGGGATGTAGTCGGCCAAGCCTTTCTGCACGCTTTCGCGCACATTGGCTCCCACGAAAAAGGCGTTGTGTTGGAAAATACCTTCAAACTCCGGATTCACGTAAGGCGCAGCACCTTCCGTATGCAGGTGGTGGATATAGACATTCTTCAATTCGCCCGCGCGGCCTCGTTCGCACAGGGCCTTGATGAGACATTGCGGCACATTCGACACCGAACTGATGTGGACATGGTCGCCCGACTTGATGACTTTGACGGCTTCGGCAGCCGTAACTGCTTGATACTGTTTCTTCATATATTGTTGTTTTGACACGGGACTTCGGGACACGGGACAAGTTCAAAAGTCTCGTGTCTCGCGTCCCGTAGTCTCGCGTCCATTATGTAAGCTAAAATGCTCATGTACTTATCATTAACTTTTGTTCCCGAAAGCTGACAATACGGAAACGGGCAGGTCTTCTGGCTCGTCCAAGTCCGCTGCGTCTTCCCGATAGCGAATATCAGTGACATGTATGCCGCGAACCTTCGTTGAACTTACAGCTACGGGCATAGCTCCTGACTTTCACAGGATTCCCTATTAATCTTCGGCTGAAAGAACCCGAATCCGGCGGCAAAGGTACGGATTTTTCCGATTCCGGTGTTCCGGAATCGGAAAAATCAATCAATCCACTACAATCTTCTGCGTCCTGACGGAATCGCCGTCGATCAAACGCAAAACATAAACGCCAGGAACGATTCCGCTGGTAGAGACGTTGCGCGCAACGTCTCTACAAACGACCACGTGCCCCAGCACGTCCACCACCTGTAGGGACGCACCGCGTGCGTCCGCAGAACCATGATAAATTCAATTTGGGCGGACACACGCGGTGTGTCCCTACGGGGCATCGTCGTTTCATTGCATCGGCTGACACGGTGTGACAGCCCTACAGACCAAACAAAAATCCCCCGCCAGAAAATTCCAGCAGGGGATTTGTAGGGACGCACCGCGTGCGTCCGATGTCATAC
>ONVP01000346.1 GCA_900321315.1 uncultured Bacteroidales bacterium | reverse complement strand
TTTTGGTTAATAATCAGTTCAATGTTAAGCAGAAAACGGATATTGAGGATGCTTTAAATGGTAGGTTGTTCCTACAAACTATCTTGGAATTTAGAACAAAGAATTCAGAATTGTCTTTCATTACTGAAGATGAAAAAGAAGAAATTCCAAGTTATTATGCAATGAATTTACGAATAGATGAGTATGATAAACTTGACCAATTCTTTTCAAAAAACAATTGTGAGAACAAAGTTGCTTTCGCTCAATTATATGTTGAGAAAATGAAACAAGGTGAATTCAAAGTGCCCCAATGGATTGAGGAGATAAAAAGGTTTTTTGGGTGATAATTTACAGATAGATAGCCTGTGATAGCCCATTGGTAGAATAAAGTCCCGAAGGGGCGACCCTACCACACCCCGATACGCAGTTTCGGGCTTTCATATTACATTGGATGGCCTCGAAAAGCAACAACCACAGATGCCCGGCAGAGAACACGCCAGCGAAGGAATGACTTACATTCCAAATCGGCAACTCATTCTGAAGCCTGCCACAATTGCCGTTTCAAATCACTTGTCCCATAAGCAACGCCTTGTCCACCCCCATCTTGCTGAAAGCAAAAAGTTTTCGTCCCAGGTCCTTGAGCGATGCGCCTATGTGATAGACCAGGTTGTCGATGATAAGGAAGCGGTCGTGTACTCGTGTGCGTGTGGTTCGTAGTTCGGTTTTGCGGCCAGTCTGCATGAGGCAATCGGACTGCAATACCAACAGGGCAGGGGTGATTCGTTCCACAAAAATGGTCGCCTCCACGTTGGCGTTTCGACATTCAAGGATGTCAAAGTCAGAAGCGTCGATGTAATTGTCGATGAGGACGACTTCTTGCTGCGCCGTCTTTATCAAGTTTTCTGCAAACAGGCGTGCGTCAAGGACTTGGCCCTCAAACAGCACGCCCTCCACGGGCGGCAGGTTGGTGCGGATGAAGAAGTCTATCTTTTCAGAATGGAGATCGGTTTTTTCTTCCAATAATCGAATCCTTTTGTTTTGCTCCTCAATACGGGTGTCCAACTGCATTTGAAAAGCTTGTAGTTGCTGCCTGACAGCATATCCTCGGAGCAGGTATTCTTTCAAAACTTGATTTGCCCATCGGCGGAAAGCTGTTGCATTGATGCTGTTCACGCGATAACCAACAGACAGGATGACATCAAGGTTATAGAACTTGGTGGAGTACATCTGTCTTCCGTCGTTACCCATAAGTTCCAAAATGGAACATGTGCCACTTTCGTCAAGTTCGCCGCTGGAGTAGATGTTCTTCAGGTGCTTTGTGATGGCTGGACGCTTTGTCCCGAAGAGGTCTGCAATTTGTTGTTGGGTGAGCCATACCGAATCCTCTTGTATTCGCACTTCCAGTCTGACCGTTTCGTCTGGCTGATATAGAACAATCTCGTTTTCTTTCATGGTTTCCATTTTTGCGCATGATTTACGTGCCGCAAAGAAACGACATCTGTCAAGACCTACCCGTTGATTAAACGTTTGTAGTCGAATGTTGTCGTTTGCTGTCGGATTTGTTGTTGATTGTCAGATTGATATAAAAAGATGAGAAAAACAAGCCGGGCAGCAATGCAACCCCATTGGTTTTCTGTCACTTTGTCACAAAAACCAACCCTTAACTCATTGGTTGTGTGTCAATTTGTCATATCAAATTAATGAAAATTCGTGGTAAATTCCTGATGATTCGTGTTTTAAGAAAAACAAGCATTGGTGGCTGTTCGAGTTGGCTGAATATTTGATGTCCTCTCCGCCGAAAAAACAGAAAGGAAAACAAGCTATGAACATCAACCAATTCACAATCAAAGCGCAGGAGGCCATCGGGAAAGCCCAAGAGATAGCGCAAAGCCATCAGAGCCAGACCGTTGAGGCCATCCATCTGCTGAAGGGCGCGTTGCTCGCCGACGATTACTTGGTGCCCAACCTGATGAAAAAGTTGGGCGTCAATGTGGCGCGGCTCAACGATGCCCTCGACCAAGCCATCAACTCGCAACCGCGCAGTAGCGGCACGGAGTTGTATTATTCCTCGGAGGTCAGCCGCATCTTCAACGACGCCCTGACCCAAGCCAAGAAGATGGGCGACGAATACGTCTCGATTGAGCACCTGCTGTTGGCCATCTTCGAGAGCAACAGCATCGCTTCGCAGATGATGAAGGAACAAGGCGTGAACAAGAACGACCTCGAAACCGCCATCAAGCAGTTCCGCAAGGGCAAGAAGGTGGACTCGCAGGATGCCGAGCAGAACTACGACAGCCTGAACCGTTTCGCCAAGAACCTGAACGAACTCGCCCAACAGGGCAAACTCGACCCCGTGATTGGCCGTGACGAGGAAATCCGTCGTGTGCTGCAAATCTTGAGCCGACGCACCAAGAACAACCCTATATTAATAGGTGAGC
>ONVP01000141.1:1309-7212 GCA_900321315.1 uncultured Bacteroidales bacterium | reverse complement strand
GATATATTATATACAAAGTATATAATATATCAACTAAAATTCGTATCTTTGCATATCAAAACTGGTTAGAGATGTGTTCGGAGAAGCATTGGAAGAAGTCGCGGTGGAGCAAGAGGCTGATTCTCAGCAGTTGGTCGGTGCCGAGATAGCCGTGCCCGAGCTGTCGGCAAAGGTTTTGCCGCGAGCAGCCCATCTGCCGCGCGAGCCAGGCGATGCTCCGCTGCTGTCGGGCAAGCTCTGCCTTGATGAGGTTTCCGATGTGTGGGGCTTCGTTCATAAGAAAGGCGTGAATCCGTTTTTGTTTTGCTTATACCAACTCTAAGGCTCTGGAAAACCCTCATAACGTATAAGCAGAAAACGGTTCGCGCCTTTTGGCGTGAACCTTCCGCAGCTTATTCCCGTTATTTGAGTTTTTCCAGAATTCAAGAGTCGAGGAACAAGAGCGTAAAGCTCGTGAGTATGTTTATGTTATGTTAGTTCTTTGTCTTTTTTCTGTTTTTGGGTTATTTTGTTTATTGTCATTTCACTTGCTCAGCCTGCTTTTTCGGCTCGCGGCGGGTGTCCCATAAGGCAGCGATATAGATGGTTTCTCCTTCGATGAAATAAACCATTTTGCTCAAACCGTTGATGATGACGCTGCGATAGGTGCGAGGGCGGTCGTCAAACAAAGGATCTGTTTTTCCTGCATACGGGCTTCGTCCCAATAAGCTTTCGGCTTCTTTCACGTCCTCTATGAAAGCCTTTCTTGCCCGGTCGCCAAATCTCCTTTGGATATATGTGGCTATTTGTCGGAAAGATTGTTTTGCCTTAGGATCCCATTTTACGTTCATGCCATTTCGAGTTGAAGTTCTTCTTTTTCAAATTCTTCTTCCAACTCACGAAAGACATCTTCGCTGGGAATACCCAAGCCAGCCTCAAAGTTTCGTTCAGCCTCATCAAGCATGGCGTTGATTTCCTCCATCGTGTAGGGCTTTACGGGTTCTTCCTCGTAGTCGGCGTATTTGATAAGACGTTCTCCCACCCAACGCTTGTCGCCCGGCGAGAGTGTCCCGTATAAGTATTCAAGCAGGTTGGATAATGTCGCTTCGCTCATGGATTGTCTTGTTTTTGCTTTTGCGAGGCAAAGATACAACTTTTTCGCCAAAAGGCAATGAAAAAAAACCGCCAAGCATTTTTGGCGGATTTTTCTCAAAATAATGTAAATGATGATTGATAAGTAACTGTTCAAAATTAAACTGCATGATTTTTGACGCGGGACGCGGTAATTCGGGACTTTTTGACTATGACCACTGACCATGACCTCTTTCACGGGAATGCTGAAATTTCAGCCCTTGGCCAAAGCAGTCATGGTTATAGTCACAAGTCATCGTCACTTGGCTCGCGTCAATATGTAAACTAAATTCGCTCATCTACTTATTAATCGTCATTTACATTTCTGATGCGTGTCAGTCTTGTGCCAGGAACGGATACCTGTAGTCGGCAGCCGGGACGTAGGTGTTCTTGATGGAACGCGGGCTGGTCCAGCGGATGAGGTTCCAGAGGCCGCCGGCCTTGTCGTTGGTGCCGCTGGCGCGGGCGCCGCCGAAGGGCTGCATACCGACCACGGCTCCCGTGGGCTTGTCGTTCACGTAGTAGTTGCCGGCCGCGTTGCGCAGCTTGTCGTTGGCAATCTTCTGGGCCTTCAGGCAGTTGCCGAAGAAAGCGCCGGTGAGGGCGTAAGGTGAGCTTTGGTCGCAAACATCCAGCATCTCCTCAAATTTGTTGTCCTCATAGACATAGATGGTGATGATGGGGCCGAAGATTTCTTCCACCATGCTCTCGTAGTTCGGCACCTTGGCGAGGATGACGGTAGGCTCCACGAAATAACCGACGCTCTTGTCGCAGTTGCCACCGAAGACGATTTCAGCGTCATTGCTGGCCTTGGCGCGGTCGATGTAGCCCTTGCAGTTGTCGAACGAAGCCTCGTCGATGACGGCGTTCACGTAGTTGCTGAAGTCCTTCACATCGCCCATCTTCACGGTGCTCAGCATGTCGCCGACGCGCTGTTTCACCTCGTTCCACATCGAAGCGGGGATGTAGGCGCGCGAAGCGGCGGAGCACTTCTGGCCTTGGTATTCGAAGGCGCCGCGCACGATGGCCACGGCCACCTCTTGCGGGTTGGAGCTGTTGTGGACGAAGATGAAGTCCTTGCCGCCGGTCTCACCGATGAGGCGAGGATACGACTTGTAGAGGTCGAGGTTTTGTCCGGTGGTCTTCCACAGGCCCTTGAAGGTGCCCGTCGAGCCGGTGAAGTGGATGGCGTTGAAGTTCTTGTCCTTCAGGGCCACGCCGCTGATGACGCTACCCTTGCCGGGCAGGAAGTTGACGACGCCACCGGGCAGGCCGGCTTCCATGAAGATGCGCATATCGACGTAGTTCGACAGCAAGGCGGTCGTCGAGGGCTTCCAGATGGTGGTGTTGCCCATCAAGGCGGGGGTCATGTTCAGGTTGGAGGCGATGGAGGTGAAGTTGAAGGGCGTGATGGCGAACACGAAGCCTTCCAACGGACGGTATTCCACGCGGTTCAGCTGGTCGTTGGTCGAAGCGGGCTGCTCGGCGTAGAGCTTGGTAGCGTAGTAGTTGTTGTAGCGGAAGAAGTCGATGGTCTCGCAGGCGCTGTCGATTTCGGCTTGGAAGCAGTTCTTCGACTGGCCGAGCATGGTGGCGGCGTTGATGCGGGCGCGGTACTTGGTGGCCAGCAGCTCGCCGATGCGGGCCATGATGGCGGCGCGCTCGTCCCAAGGCGTGTTTTCCCATTCCTTCTTGGCGGCTTGTGCGGCGTCGATGGCCATCTGCACTTCCTTCTCGCCGACCTTGTGGTAGCGGGCGATGACGTGCTTGTGGTCGTGAGGCATGACGACCTCACCCATGTCGCCGGTGCGGACTTCCTTGCCACCGATGATGGCGGGGATTTCCACGATTTCGTTCGATTGTCTTTCCAATTCTTTCTGGAGCTCGATGCGCTCCGGACTGCCCGGACGGTAAGCCTTTACCGGCTCGTTCTCAGGCTTCGCAAATGTGATCAGTGCGTTGTTCATTATGATTTATTTAAGATTTGAAGATTTATGATTTCAAGATTATTTCTGAATGGCAGTTTCGAGAATCTTTGTATTAACCACCTTGCTGCTCCAAGCAGAGGGAATCAGCTTGATTTTCAGCCAGCCATAGCGCGGATTCCCGTGTTGGTTGATTCTGAAACCGATGTATTTCCCTTCGTCGGTCGGGAAGTTCCAACAAGTGTATATGACTTTAGAATAGTCAACGGAAACAGTTTGGTTTGATCCGTTTGAATTACTTAAACTATACTCACAGGTTTCCCTAAACAAAACAGCGTTACCAGATTGGAAGTGGTCGTCAATGCCAAAAGAATCATCATGATCGTTGGCGAAAACCTCGAAAACATTCGTGGTGTTAATAGGGTCGTCTTCAGCTATTTTATCGCAAGTGGACAAAATATACCTATGTGTTGTTATTATCCAACCATTGTTTTCTAAGGTAAGCGTATCGCGATGAGAATAACTTTCTTTTGCCACCGTATCGGCGAGGATTTCGGTGTATTGGTTAAGGCAGAACAGGGAGAGCGTTTGGTGTTCTCCTATGGCCATTGGGCCGTCGTAGTTGGTTTCAATTTTGATGTCGTCTATTCCGTCGCCGTTCAGGTCGAAGATGAAGGGACAACCGTTTTCGTCAAACTCCATGATGGAGTCGTAAAGGGTAACAATCATGTTCGTTGCATCGCCAAAGAAGAATTTATCGGTGACGACGGGAATCGTGTCGTTGCCAATGGGGATGGTATCTGTAGGTTGTTCTCCTTGCCCGTTGTTGTTTGGTGCAGGGTCTTTCTTGCACGATGGCATAATGCAAATGGCCGCCAATGCCAATGTGAATAATAAAGTCTTTTTCATTTTTGTTGTTTTTTAGTTGTTTTTAACGCGCTGCAAATATAAAGATTTTAGGTTGTAACGGCGAAAAAACAATCATATTTTTGGTTGCAACAGGTTTTGTTGTATCCACCGTTGGAAAAATGGGTCTTCAATCTCGTAGGTGTCCGTCTTGATGGCATAGCCGTTTTTGGTTAGGCGTTTCAGCGAACTGAACGAGGTGCTTGTGGATGTATCGCGCTGCATCATAGGGCTTTTGCCTTGCGCAAGTAGCATCAAAGTGTTTCGGTCGGTCTTGTTGAGGTTGATCCAAAAACGTTCAAAGTCAAGGTCGTGCATTTGTGTTCAAAATATTTAAAAATCAGGAAATTGGATTTTTGACAGATTTCTTGCCGTAGGCAATCCCATCAAATCAGCCTCTTGATAGCTTGCAACCGATGCGTATGCACATTCAATTCCTTGTTAAATATACCCGTTTGGTCGAGGAAGTCGATGCGGACCTGTCCCGAGGCATGGATGATTTGCTCGTTTCCCATGAGGATGCCGACATGGGTGATGGGGCCGAAGTCCTCGCCGAAGAAAGCCAAGTCGCCGGGCTGCGTCTCAGGCAGGAAATAGACCAACTCGCCGCATTCGATTTGTTGCGATGCGTCGCGGGGGAGAAGCAGTCCGGACAAGCGGGCGCAGACCTGCACCAAGCCCGAGCAATCGATGCCAAATGCCGTGCGGCCGCCCCAAAGATAAGGCGCATTGAGCAGTTTTCGGGCGTAATCCACCATCAGTTCGGGATGGAACTCCGAAGGCATCTCCACCGTGTCGGGATGCGGCTCAAAGAGCGGCGTGCCCAAACTGAGCAGTTTGCCGTCAATCTCAGCAATGGACTTGTCGGTCAAATACACAGGCTTGTTTTTGGCCGTGTAAAGTGCTTCCTCGCCGATTCGGCAAAACTGTTTCGCCTGAATCCAGCCCTCGTAATGGTCGAAATGGGTTTGGACGAGGAGCCATTCTTGGGTTTTGTCCAAGACCGTATAAGTTTCATTATAAAGCAGTTGGCTCACCATTTCGGAAGCGTGACGGTCTTCCTTGCGCAAGGCCATTGCGGATAGTTTGCAGATGCCGTAGGTCATAATACACAGTGTTTTTACGACCGCTAAAATACGGCATTTTTTTCTGTTTTTTCTTGCAATTGGACTTTATTTTTTAATTTAGCCCGAAATTTAGTTCAGGAAATCCTGAAAACAACCCTTCGTGTATGAGTGCTATAAAGTTTGTTTTCAATAAGTTGCGCCATAATTTCTACGGCCTCTCCAAGATTTTTGTTTTTGTCATTGCAGCCGTTTTGGTTTGCTGGCAGATGCCGCGCACGGGCAAGTTCAAGCATGAGTACCAGCTTGCGAAGCCATGGCAGCACGAAACGCTATACGCGCCTTTCGACTTCCCGATTTACAAGGACGAGGCCGCGCTTCGTGCTGAGAATGAGGCTGCTGCGGCCACCGTGCGCCCCATTTTCGTCTTCGACGAGACGGAAATGATGGCCTCCCGCAATATGCTGTTCGTCAATTTCGAGGCGAAATGGGATGCCAACAGCCCTTTCAGCAAGGATTTGAGCCTTGACTGCTTGTTCAATGTGTACGACTCCATAGAGGATTGTGGCATCGTGGCCTACAACAACGCCGTCAACAGCCTGAGTGCGTCGTCGGAAATCAATGTCGTGCGCAACAAGGTGATGCGTTTGGCACGCTACGGCGACCTTTTCAGCATGAGCAAGGCCACAGAAGCCGTTGCAAGGGCATTGGAAAACGCTGACAGTCGTGTGGATGCAAATCTGCTCGCCGAATTGCTCAACGGTGCGTTGCGCCAAAACGTGTTCTACAACGCCGAATTGACCAAACAAGAGAGGGACAACGCGGTTTCGGCGGTTTCGCTTACCTACGGCATGGTGCAGAAGGACGAAATCATCGTAACGGAAGGGGAGGTGTTGGA
>ONVP01000141.1:0-1206 GCA_900321315.1 uncultured Bacteroidales bacterium | reverse complement strand
GCCAGTTTGTTTTGGTTGCGCTCATCTTCGCCTTGATGGGGCTTTATGTGCATATGCTCCACAAAAGAGTGTTCTCCGAACTGAAAAACATCGTCTTGCTGCTCGTGCTGGTGCTGCTCGTCGTTGTTCCGGCCTATTGGATTGTCAAACTGCACCCGTCGTTTGCCCTCGTCATGCCAGTCAGCATCCTCGCCATTATGATCGGCGTGTTTTTCAACATGCGTTTGGCCTTCGCCGTGCAGGTGTTCTCTGTCATGCTGATTTCGTTGGCCGTGCCTAATCCTTTCCAGTTCATTTTCATGCAGTTGGTGGCCACGGTGTTGGTCACGTTCAGCATGTCGAACAAGCGGGTGCATCACCGTTTCATTCAGTCTGCATTGTTTGTGTTTCTTGGCTATTTGGTTGTGTATCTTTCGTTTACGTTCATGTCGACTGCTGTGGTGCGCTGGTCGGATGTGCTGCTGCTATTGCTGAACGCGCTGTTCACTTTGCTCGCCCAGCCCATCATTATGATGTTCGAGCGGATGTTTGGCGTCACCACTTCGCTGTCGCTTTTGGAACTGAGTAACACCAATACTCCTTTGTTGCGCGAACTGGCCACCACCGCGCCAGGCACTTTCCAACATTCCATCCAGGTGGCCAACCTTTGCGAAGAGGTGCTCTACGAAATCGGCGGCAATTCGCTCTTGGCGCGCACGGGAGCCTTGTACCATGATGTCGGGAAAATCAACAATCCGATGTATTTCGCTGAAAACCAGCATGGAGCCTATAGCCCGCACAACGACCTTTCCAACACGGAGAGCGCCGAAATCATCATTTCACATGTCACAGACGGCATCGAACTGGCACACAGGAACCACATCCCCGAGCGCATCATCGACTTCATCCGAACGCATCACGGCACACGCCGCACCGAGTATTTCTATATCAGCGAGCAGAAAGCGCATCCCGACGAAGAAATCGACCCGACACCGTTCTCCTATCATGGTCCGGCGCCTTTCTCACGAGAGACCGCCGTGCTGATGATGGCAGACAGCATCGAGGCCGCATCGCACAGCCTGAAAGACCCCGACGAAAAGAAAATCAGCGACTTGGTCGATAACATCATCAACAAGCAGATGGAGGCAGGGCAGTTCCTCAATACCGACCTCACCCTTCGCGACATCGAAACCTGCCGCAAGGTGCTGAAAAAGAAGCTGATGAGCA
>ONVP01000140.1:964-6875 GCA_900321315.1 uncultured Bacteroidales bacterium | reverse complement strand
TGGCGAGGGCATCCCCGAGGATGCTTACTACGGCTCGATGCAGGCTGCCGAAAACTGCGACGCCTTTGTCATCATCGGCACTTCGGGACAGGTCAGTCCGGCCAACATGATTCCAGGTATCGCCAAGCGCAATGGGGCCAAAATCATCGAAATCAATATGGCGCCTTCGACTTACACGAACTACATCACAGACATTTATCTCGAAGGCAAGTCGGGTGAGATTCTGCCCGCGATTGATGTTTTGATGACAAGGTGATTTATGGAAAGGAATTCGCCTAGCGAAGAAATAAGCCGTATCCAAACGAAGCTAAATCTTCCAAGAATCAACTCAAAAATCATTTGCCTAAAATGGTTTTTGGACGGCTTAACTTTGATGAACGCAAAACCTTTCTTGTCGAATCTATAATCGCAAAAAAAGATGAACTGAATATTATCTTTTAGTCGAATTTGTGTATTTTTGCCCACAAAACAAAGCAACATGATAAAGAGAGTCAAACAATTCAAGGAATCGCATCCGTTTACCGCGCTGATGCTCATAGCCATAGCGGTTCGGGTTATCGTGGTCATTTTCGTTCCGGGCTTCGGCTCCAACCGCGAATTGCAGCATCCCACGCTGTTCATAGGCTTCCTCGACAAAGTGAAGTCGTGGCTTAGCATAAGCGAAACGCAAGGACTGATGCTGCTGAGCAGGTCGCTTTATGCATTGGTTTCAATCTTCACGGTATCAATGGTTTATCGCATCTGCGACCTCACTTCCAACAAGCAGAACGCTTGGCTTTTGGCACTCATTCCCGCCATCAGTTGCGTCATGCCTTCTTTTGGCATCATCGAGAACGCCAGCGCATTTTTGGGGCTTCCATTGCTGCTCTATGGAGCCAACATCGTGTTGCGTCAGGAAGTGCTGCGCGAAAACAACCTCAAGGAAAACGTACACCGCACCTCGTTCATCATCGCCGGCCTGATGTTAGGCTTGGCCATCTGCTTTTGGTATGAGAGCGTCTTTATAGTCCTAAGTATCTTGTTGATACTCTGCATAAAACGTAATCATAACGGAGCTTTGATGACCTTCATCGGGATGGTGGTATCCTTTGCCTTCGTTTGGCTGCTGTTGCTGATTCTTGATGTCAATCCGTGGAATTACGTTGTGTCTTGACAATTGAAAGGACCAAAATACCTTCCATACATGGGAACATACTACAAATCTTCAGCAGGTTCCACCTCTTGACTGGCTCATTGTCGAATCCTATCTTTTTAGAATGTTTCCCCAATTTTTGCTCTCTTCGATTGCAATTCATGCATATTTACTACTTTTGCGCTTGCTTCCTTAGACTTGCAGACAACCACGTTGCAAATCTAAGGTTTGCCGCCAAAATCTCATCGCCATGAACCACGAAGAAGCCCGCTCGCACATCGCCGCACTGAGCGAAGAATTAGAACAGCACAACTACAATTATTATATCCTCGCCAAGCCCACCATCAGCGACTATGAGTTCGACATGAAGCTGGAGGAATTGGCGGGTTTGGAGAAGGAATTTCCCGAATACCTCTCCCCGACCTCCCCCACACAGCGCGTGGGCGGCGGCATCACGAAGGAGTTCAAGACGGTGGAGCACCGCTATCCAATGCTCTCGTTGTCAAACTCTTATAGCAGAGAGGAAATCGAGGAGTTCATCAACCGCATCAAGAAAAGCATCGACGGCGAACTGGAGTTTTGCTGCGAGCTGAAGTTTGACGGCCTGAGCATCAGCCTGCAATACGAGAACGGGCAACTGGCCCGTGCCGTGACGCGCGGCGACGGCACTCGTGGCGACGACGTGACCACCAATGTGCGCACCATCCGCACCGTACCACTCAAGCTGCACGGCGACTTCCCTGAGTTTTTCGAAATGCGTGGCGAAATCGTAATGCCTTTCGAGAGTTTCAACCGCCTCAACGAGGCCCGTGCCGAGGCTGGCGACGACCTCTTCGCCAACCCGCGCAACGCCGCCGCTGGAACGCTTAAGTTGCAGGATTCCAAGGAAGTGGCGCGCCGCCGTTTGGACAACTACTGCTATTACATGATGATGGACGGCCTCGAAACACGCTACCAAACGCATTACCAAAGCCTGCATGCCGCCAAGAAATGGGGTTTCAACATCTCCAATTTTGTCGCGCTGTGCAAGACCACGGAAGAGATTTTCGAGTTCATCGACTACTGGGACGTAAAACGTCACGAATTGCCCTTTGCCATTGACGGTATCGTTCTGAAAGTCAATAGCTACGCCCAACAACGCGCTTTGGGCTTCACAGCCAAATCGCCGAAATGGGCCATCGCCTACAAATTCAAGGCAGAAGAAGTGGAAACGGAGCTGCAAAGCGTTGATTTCCAAGTCGGAAGGCATGGAACAATAACTCCCGTTGCCAACCTTGCGCCTGTGCAATTGGCTGGAACCACCGTGAAACGCGCCACCTTAAATAACGAGGACTTCATCCGCCAATTCGATTTGCATTATGGCGACAATGTCACCGTGGTGAAAGGCGGCGAAATCATCCCGAAAATCATCGGCGTGAATTTGAACAAGCGTCAAGCGGGCGCACAACCTGTCGAGTTCGTCAAGACCTGCCCGATTTGCGGAAGCCAACTCGTTCAAAATGAGGGCGAAGCGGCTTGGTATTGTCCCAACAGTTCAGGCTGCTCGCCGCAAATCCGTGGCCGCATCGAGCATTTCATCGGGCGCAAGGCCATGAACATCGAGAGCCTCGGCGAAGGCAAGGTGGAGCTGCTTTATGAGGAAGGCCTCGTGCGCAATGTCGCTGATTTATACGACCTTACCTACGACAAACTCTTTGGTTTGGAAAAGGTCATCACCATTGAGGACGAGTTCAGTCTCATGCCAGTGGCCACGCGCAAGGTTAGCTTCAAGGAGAAAACCGCGCAGAACATTCTGGAGGCTTTGGAGAAGTCCAAGTCGGTGCCGTTTGAGCGGGTGCTTTTCGCCTTGGGAATCAAGTTCGTAGGCGAGTCGGTGGCCAAGGTGTTAGCCAAGGCTTTGCGCGACATCGACCATCTCATCAATGCCTCCGTTGAGGAAATGACCGAAATCAACGAAATCGGCGAGAAGATTGCGTTCTCCGTGCGTACTTTCTTCGACGACGAGCGCAACATTGACATTGTCAATCGACTGAAAACCAAAGGACTGCAATTCGCCATGGCCGAGCAAGCCGTTTCCGACAAGGAACAGGTGTTGGCCGGAAAAACTTTTGTAGTGAGCGGCGTGTTCGCCAACTATTCCCGCGACGGCATCAAGGAAACCATCGAGGCTTACGGCGGCAAGAACGTGGGCAGCATTTCCGGCAAGACTGATTATGTGTTGGCCGGCGACAAAATGGGTCCCGAGAAACGCAAAAAGGCTGAATCTTTGGGCGTTCCCATCATCACCGAGGCCGAGTTTGAGGCGATGATTGGGGTGGAAAGGTCGCTAGAAGAAAATGGATTGCTGTTTTGAGTGAGAAACGTTGTTTTGAGGACAAAACACTGTTCCTGTAATCTGTCAATCAAGGTTTCCTTGGCAAGTTGGTAGGCAGCCATAGGGTCATAAGCTATTTCTGAGCGAATCAATCCTTGTGCAACGCCGTGCCGCCACGAAAAGCCAACTGCGAGGCCAAAAACTCATCATTATAAATGGCCACGAGACAACGGCAGATGAGCAGGTCTTGCTCGACCTTGGCATGGTCTTCCCATGGAACTTGTTCATTCCATAACAATATTGATTCTTTGTTTATCATAAGTCATCGATTTCAATTTCAACATTTCCGTTTACATGCCATCTGTTGGATTGCGCTGTTTCCTTTTTCGGACGGCCATTCCTTAATGAGATGCTGTTCCATTTACCCTGTTCCTTCAATATCAGAAACAAAACATCTGCCATTTCCTGTTCTTCAAGAACAAATTCCAGCAGATAACCAAGCCTTTGAAGTGTCGCTATGGTCGTGTAGGGCACAACATCCGCCACCTTCCCCATGTCCATTGCCTCAACGAGTTCCGCTAATACAGTTGATGCCCTTTGATAGCCTCCAATATGATCGGCAAACTGAACCAAATCTATGGCGGTTAACTCCGGATTAGAATAGCGCACTACTCCCATTTCGCCATTTTTCGTCAGCAAAAAAGCTTTAGGAATAACCTTGCGATAGTTCCAATTCAAGAGGAGATTCTTGGAAGAAAGCTTGATTCGTGGCGCAATGGTAGTCACTTGCGTTATCATAGGCTGCTGATGAGCAGCCCCGTACATGGCCGCGGCAGATAATAGGCTGAGATAATATGGCTTGCCAACATACCGCATGAGCATGTCAATATAATAAACTGGTGGAACGACTCCCTTCAACTGGTAATGCACAGGCACCACCACATAAAAACCTCGGTAAACTGAACTGATATAGCCCTTTTTTACCAGACGTGACAATTCCGTTTTAATTGTCGCCGCTGATTTCTCGCCAAAAGCAGATTTCAATTCTTCTACAGAGAATGTCACATGTCCCCGAATCTCTCGGTACCTTATCCAATCATGAATAGTCATTTTGTTGTTATAGTATACTAAATATGTTTACTATTACGATTTTTCGACCACAAAATTACAAGCTTTTTCCCATCCCGCAAGCATTTTTATGAAAAAACTTGATTTTTCCCCTTGCCCAATCCAAATTTTATCTATCTTTGCCCCGCCAAGCCGAGAGAAAACGGCCTGGCCAGAGAAAGCGCATTCTTCGCTTTGTTCCTCGGTTGTGAATCTGGACAATTCGCATTGCGTAAGAGGAATGATGAGATGAGGCGGCTTTCACTGTTTAATGTTTGTGTATCTGAACACCGACATAAACAGTGGAGCATTACCCTATCCATTATTTTGATACGCAATGGGAGTCCAGACCCAACAACCAGAAATAAGGATAAGTTTGGGAGGCTCCGCTCTGTTTGCTATTGAATAATGCCGCCCTTTGAGCCAAGGACGCAAACAAAAACTTAAAAAAATGGAAAACGGAGAGAACAAAAATCTTCAGGGAAGAAGAGAGTTCTTCAAGGAAGCCGCAAAGAAAGCCATTCCGCTTCTTGGTGTCGTGGCTTTAATGAGCAATCCTGTGATTGCTAAAGCGGTGGAAAGTGAACCTTTGGGATGCAATGGACTTTGTCAAAGGACATGCACCCAAACTTGTGCTTCCAATTGTAGGGGCGGATGCAAAGGAACCTGTGATAGCGGGTGTAAAACAGGGTGTTACAATACCTGCAAAACTGGATGCTCCAATTCCTGCTATGGTAGTTGTAAAACCACTAGCCGTTAGTTAATCTTTGTATGAAAAAAAGAGGAAGAATGGGGGGAAAAAACTCTATTCTTCCTCTCAAAAGCTGTCATGCCATGAAAAAGGAAGATATACAGACAAGAAGAACTTTCTTCAAAAATGTTTCAAAGACTTTAATCCCGTTGTTTTGCATTGCATTAACACCTACTAATTCTATCTATGCGATAAACGAAGCTGCAACAGGTTGCAATTGGGATTGTATGAGTAGCTGCAATTATACTTGTGAAGATAAATGCCGAGGAACCTGTGGCCTACAATGTAGTGGATATTGTGAAGGATTATGTGACAACAATTGTAGCAGAGCCTGTTATGGTTGCAAAGGCACTTGTACTGATGGTTGTGGCAATGGCTGCCAAGGAAACTGTAAAGGTGATTGTATGGGAACTTGCCAAACGACATGCCAAGGCAGTTGCCAAAACTCTTGTAGCGGAAGTTGTTCTAATTCATGCGCCGGTAGTTCCAAAGTGTAAACAAATGAAAAAACATGAAAAATGATGGCATACAAACAAGAAGAGATTTCTTCAGAATCACATTTGAAAAAGCGTTACCATTTTTAGGAACAATCGCAATTGCTTCATTA
>ONVP01000140.1:0-938 GCA_900321315.1 uncultured Bacteroidales bacterium | reverse complement strand
CAAGACAAATTGATTGTGATGGATGTAATAATAGTTGCAAAGGAACATGTACTGGGAAATGTGAAGGTGGTTGTGCGGAAAATGGCTGTAAAGGTGATTGTACTGGAAGCTGTCAAACAAAATGTGAAGGTGGTTGTGCAGAAAACGGCTGTAAAGGTATTTGTAAAGGAACGTGCGAAGGAATGTGTAATAATACATGTTTAGAAATGTGTGCAGTTGGTTGCAAAGGAGCATGCACGGCATGATGTTCTAAATTATGCTCTGATTAATTAAAACATAACAATGACAGAAATCAAAGAAAACCAAGACTCATGGCAGTCTGGCATGGCGAAGAACATCACCTTCATCGTCACCAAGGACTGCCAACTGGCCTGCAAATACTGCTACCTTGTGGGCAAAAACGTAAAAGAACGGATGCCCTGGGAGGTGGCCAAGACCTTCATCGACTATGTACTCGAGCATGAGACCGACCCCGATTTCGCCTACGAGTCGGTGGTGTGGGACTTCATCGGCGGCGAGCCTTTCTTGGAAATAGAACTCATCGACAAGATTTGCGATTACATCAAGACGGAACTTTTCCGCCGCAACCACCATTGGTTCAATAGCTACCGTTTCTCCTTCTCCACCAACGGCATCAACTACCATGAGAAGGCCGTGCAAGACTTCATCAAGAAGAACCGCGAGCACCTTTCCATCGGCATCACTATTGACGGGACGGAGAAGAAGCATGATTTGAACCGCGTGTATAAGCAGCATCTTAGCGCAGACGGGACGTCTGCGAACCCAGAGAAAGGCTCGTACCAAGATGTGGTGAAGAACATTCCGCTGTGGTTAGAGCAGTTTCCCGGTGCCTCAACCAAAGTGACCATCAGCAGTGCCGACATCCCGTTCATCAAGGAGAGCGTGCTGCACCTCTACTCGCTGGGCATCCATGAGGT
>ONVP01000064.1 GCA_900321315.1 uncultured Bacteroidales bacterium | reverse complement strand
TTCGTTTGCATGATAACTGTTGGAACGAATCTTTTGTTTCAAAATCAAGAAAAGCATTGTCTGTATCGACCAACAAAAAGACCTTACCTTTCAATTCGTTTCTCAAATCGTCAAATGCCAAATACAAATGCTCATATATTCTTCTCACTTCTTTTGCTCCACCGACAGGCACAATCCGAAGTTTTCTCTTCTCCAACTCTTCAGACAAATAGGCCTCTAAATAGATTTTATCAGAAGTCCCTTCACAAATCAACCAATTGTATGAATTGGGTCTAATAGCACTGCTAATAATTGACTGGATGAAATCATTAATTCCTTTTAAAGTAATATCAATTGGGATTTTACCCTTTGACTGTGCAATGCCTTGTTTAATTTCTTCTCTATACCGATATATATTGAAAAGGATCGCCGAATGCTTATCATTTACTTTTACAATATTGGCAATGCTACCGGTAGCAATCGTTGGAATAAAGCCATACCAATGGGATGAAAAGATAACCTGACAGCATCTCTGACTTATTTCATACAACTTCTCAAATTGCTCATAGCATAAAGAAATATGCAAGGCTGATTCAGGTTCGTCTATTGCCACAATCAAATCATTATTGTTCTTTCGATAATTACTTACGATACTATGAATAAATGAGATGATTGCTTGTTGCTTTTCACCAGAACTCATTTGAGATAATGGTATGTCTTTGTTACTATTGTTTTTTTGGAACAATTCGCGTTTTGAAAAGAAATCATGTATTATCAAACTATAAATATCCTTATTGTTCAAATTCATCTGTCTCGACCCCTTCATTCGAAATTCATATCCGGGAAGCGTATTCGACAGATTTTGAACAAAATCCTTCAACTTTGTACTAATTGTCTTGATGCTATCCGCACTCAATTGTTTTTTTACCACATCTAATAAACTAGTGCCTATCAAATGCTGGATTTCTTCTGTTTCAAACACCACAAAACGCTCTGGCTCAATATCTTTTGGAATATACACATAAGTGGTTTTTTCTTTCAAATACTCGAACAAATTCTTTAATTTTCCTCGCATTTCAACATCCCTATCTGATTTTGCTGCATCAAGTGCTTCTTTTTTTCGAGGATCATCCAACGGCAACGAATTCAACTCGTCAGAAATATGATTTACAGGTTTTATCCTGTCGAATATCTCATCTCCGCATAGTCCCAAAGCGACCTCATAAAAATCATTCAGACAGATGGGCAATAGATAATAATTTGACAAATCCAACTCTGCATGTTGCTTTTTGATTTCTTCCCACAACACCTTTCTCAAAGGATTAATGGTTGTAGGTATGTCTGATGAAATAAAAGCAACAATTGTATCAGAGTATTGTCGCACAAAATCTATCTCTTTATAATCAGAAATGCTTTCTTTCTCAATCAAAAACAAGGGCATTACATACGATTCTTCTGCATTGTTTGCATCAAGATTCTTGTTCCATGCTTTACCGTTAAAGAAACTATCCAATGCTTCTAAAATTGAACTTTTGCCGATGCCGTTCTGTCCTATCAATCCGCAATAATTTGAACCATTCGAGATGGGAATATAGTTTATTCCTCTGTATGTTTTATAGTTTCTAATTACAATACCTGTTATCATATCATCAGTTTTAAATAGTTACAACGAAAACCTAATTTCAACTTTTCTGTCATTCACAATGTCATCAATAGCTTTATTCAGAATCTGCTTCAATTGCTTTGCGCTTTTATCCAATTCGTAAATGCCTGCACCAAAATTAAACTCATTGTCCTTTTCCAAAAAGTTTTCAAGCGTGAAACCACTCGTATCATATTTTTTCGCATTGTAATACAATGACACAATTTCTTTTTGTTTCGCTTCCGGAAATTTCGGGAAAGGTATATAAGGCCAATACTTTTGTGCCAAACTGCCTCCATTACCACCAACTGCGAACAAATCTATCAACTTCTTGGACCTCAAATAATCCAAAAAACACTTTACAAAAATTGCTTTCCCCAAATCGTGTGTTTTTTGCTGTATTGTAATTCCATGTATGTTAGTAATGGTATTTGATTCTTCCTCAACCACAACAATTGACCTTCCTTTTTCAAAACCTTCAGCACCAAAAATCAAGTCCCCCTTTTTAAGGGTCTTTAATGGATTTCGATTACCCAAATATTTTACTTCATCCACCGTTCCAAATTTTGACAAAAACATTGGGAGAACAAGTGTATAAAAACCAGTATGCCAATCTTCTGAATAAATACTTTTTCCTATATTTGACACTTGTAAGTTCTGACCTCTCGACAATTTAAACCCCAACTCTTCAATATTTTGACACCCATTTTTATAATTCATTATTCCAAAAACTTCATTTTTGAAATAGACATTATACATATTTGTATCCAATCTTCCCAAATCTTTCACCTCTTCAAGAGTTGGTAAACTATAGCAGAATCTGTTTGCTTTTTGATGTTCTTCCAATTCTTTATCAATCAATTGCATAATAGCAAGATGGCGTTGGCGAATAATTTTTTCTTTGTTGATAATCGCTTGTGTCAACGAAGAAATAAAACAAATAACATTTTCAACATTTTTAGTAGGCAATGGGACTTTGCAGTCCAAAAACAACGTTTTTGCATGGCGTATCGTTGCCCCTTTGGGCACCATAAAATCTAATTGCTCACGAAAAATATCGTGTTTTATGAACGCCAACAAATAATAACGCCACTCATCTTTCACAGGCAATCTGTAAATTGCTCCAGATAGCATACAATTGGGATAGTCTTTGTCAAGAATGACAATTTCTCCAATATTGCTATCCTTTGAAATCAGCAAATCACCTTCTTTTAAGTTCATTTGTACAAAGTCAGACGGAAGAATTGGCAATGCAGTTTCGCTATTCAAATCAGGCAAAAATGAGTGTTTTTGCAACGCTTTTGTTCTGATAAAACGAACTGGTGACTTGTCAATATAACTCAATGAGCCGACCTCTACACCCAAATCCGTCCTTTTCAATGGTCTCTTTAGAAATTGACTTACAGACAGGTAGTTATTGTTGGGCATCACAAGACGGACATATTGGGCAGGTGACAAAGAGAGATTATTATTCGACACGTCTTGCCATTTCACAAAACTTGGAGTGTGTATATAATTGCCCATATTATTTCTCCTTAATGAACAAATCCTGCAATGTCTTTTCCTGTCTCAAACACCACTGGCGAAAATCGGTTACAGTTTGAGTAAAATCTTCATCAAGTATAGGATTGCCGTTAGAATCTATTTCCGTTTCAAAGGTTTCGTAATTGATTCTATACTTCCAATCAAAATACTTGACTCGCTTACTGGTCTTCACCTCATAACCAACTTTCTTAATGTCTCGAACAAAAATCTCATAATTCTGTTCTTTCAAGCGTTTTAATTCAGAATTCGATGGTTTGTAGGCAACAATTATGGTCGTGTTTACACCTGTTTCCGCAAAAACATTAGCAGGCATATCAAACAAAGCCACAATGCGCATCTTATCCATAAGCCATTGTCGAGCAATTTTGTGAGAATCAATACTCGCTATTGAGTTAGAAAGCACAATGCCCAATCGACCATTATCTTTAAGAATACGATAGGCGTTTTCAAGAAACACTACACCTAAATCAATTTTTGCCGAACCACATAGACCCCACAATTCATAACATTGTATTAGTTCTAAATCCATTTTGTCTTTTGGTACAAACGCACGGTCATCTCCAAACGGAGGATTGGTTAGAACCACATCAAATTTTTTTATCTCTTTAGTATCAGGCCTATTATCCCAATCCCCGTTTTTGTTCATCGATGGAACCAATTGAATCGGTTCGTCTTGATTTCCAAATTTTTACAATAGCGATCCATAGCCATCGGCTTGGGATACGATTTTTGCGTTACCATCACCATTGAGTAACATATTCAGCGTTGCCAACATGACCATCTGATCGTCAATATCCATTCCAAATATGTTCTTGTCATCAAGTTTACTGTTGGAATTAACATACGAAACAGACAAGAAATCGGCAATGCCAACGGTTGGGTCAACAACGGTTTCTCCATTGCGAGGATTGACAATATTAACCAGAAAATCAATTAATGGCAAAGGAGTAACAAACTGTGCATTTTTATCTTTGGAAAACTGTCCTGCAAACTTATAAAACACAACTTGATAGAGGTCTGTTTTTTCAGAGTTTACAAATGAATAATCTTGCAATTGATAAACTACTTCGATCAATAACCGAACATGTTTTTCATTCTTTGTGTTGAGCAAGTTGTCTTGCAGTATTTTGTGATAACTTCCTTTTGCCTCTTTCAACAGATTATTTATTCGAATAAGGAAACGTTGAATTCCAGCATCCGCCAAACTAACAAACTCTTTTTCATTGCTATCAATATAAAAATCAAGGTATCTATTTGGAATTCTTTGATTTCGTTTTTCATCATATATTTTCAGGGATAAGATTTGAACAAGTATTTCGAACCCTTTTTGATCATACATGCTTAACAAGTCCATTCTCCTCAAAATAGCAGACATGGCATTGTTAATTTGTGTAGATTGAATGCCTGAAATAATGTCAAGGTCGCTTATGCTACGTTTAGATAAATCAACGGTTTGTAACCCCGTCCAGTTTATTACTTTCTCAAAAGCAGGGATGTTTCTATATGGGTCTGGCAAATGGAGCGACAGGTCCTTTGTGCTACTATCTTCACCCTTTGTATTATAATTTTCACTATACCGCAAATATTTGCCATTATACTTACGGAACAGATACAACCTCTCCGTATCATAAAGGATTCCTAAACAAAAATCTGCCTCACTTTCTTTCATATAGGCTTTCAATTGTTTATCCCAAACTTCTGAAACATTTTTGTTGTCCTCTTTCTTAAACTCAAGAGCGACAACCAAATGTTTTCTCAACCAATCAAGGCTGTCCGAATTGTTGTTTTGGTGATAATCCTTGTATTTCTCAAACCAAATCGCATCAGAAAACACTGCCGCATCAATTTTAATGTCAGCCGAACTTTTGTTGCCTTTTGGAAAATGTATTTCTGTTCCGATATAATCTTTTGGAAACAAGCCAGAGTTTACAATACTATAAAGAAACTGCCATTTGTAATACTGTTCGTTTCTTGTTCCATCCTTCTTACGGAACGATGTCGTTTTGTCAAATGTCAAATGCTCAGGCAAAAAACACTGATAATCAGTTGAGTTACCGTATTGTGAATCAAACTTTACCTTTGCTTCGGTGAATGTCATATTTGCGAGTTGTTACTTAATACTAGCATTGATTTTATCGATTGCAAAAATACCATTTTATTTCAAATCCGACAATTCTTTCTGTATGTTTCTTCCCATCGCCTCAATCCTCCTTCAAGATTTCCCAATGTCCGCCCTTGTCGGGGCCTACGCGGCGGATGATGCCTTGGACCTTTAAGCGGTTTAACGCCTTTTTGATGCCATTTCTCGACAAACCAGTCATTTCTTGAAGTATGGGGATGGTAACATTGGGATTCGCAATAATGGCTTCTATGATAGACTGCTCACTTTTCAGGCCACTTTTCAGGCCACTTTCCAGGCTACTTTTCAGGCCACTTTTCAGGCCACTTTTCTCCACACCATTCTGCGAACTTTCATCATTTATTCCCTCATTTATTCCCTCAATGGGTTGCTTCAATTTGTTTTCTTCCATCCGTTCAATATGCTTGCCGCTACATATGGCGACGAATTTTTCGCGTTGGACGGTGACCAATATTCCTCCACGAACCTGCTCGAAAGTGGGTTGCAACAGGTGTTCCCTGATGAAAGCATCGTGTATCTTTTCATAACCTCGTCCCCATTGCTCGATAAAACCTGCAAGATAAAAAGCTTGCGCAATCAAAGGGTTTCGAGGAAACGACTCGTGTGTTTGCAGCAGTTTTTCAATGGTGTAGTCGATAGGCAGTTCGCCATAGTTCCATAATTCAACTCGGTCGTCCCACACTCGCATTTGGATAAACGGGCCGCTATAGTTTTTGTGTACAATGGCGTTGCAAATCATTTCTCGCAAGGCATCTTCTGGTATTTCCAACGGTTCAACCCGCTGTAATCCCTCGTAATGAATAGGTGCGACCAGGTAGTTGTTTCGTAAAGTCCACAAAATGGTTTCCGGCATTTTGATGAGAGGACACGCGATATGGTCTTGGATTAGCAAATTGTCTTGTGTATGCTGGAAGCGCCCAATGCGAAAGGCCGACATCAGGTTCCATCGTTCAACATCCTTGCCAAACAGCAGCAGGGCTGCAATGGTCAATTTGTTGTCTTTGTTGACCAGTTTCAGTTTTTGGAGCGTTTGCAGCGATGTTAGTTTGGTCGCACTTTCATCCAATCGTTTTGCCGCCACAGCCCTTCCAAGGAAATAGTCTATTGCTTCCGAATCGATGTCGTCAAGAGTGCCTTCTTCTACAATATGCTGGTCCCAAGTGGTGTGGGTCTTTCTGAACAGGAAATCTGTCAGTGCCGAGCCGTTCAGTTCCTGCAAGGTGCTGCCTGAACGGTAATAGTATTTGCCTCTGTAGCTGATGGGAACATTGCTTGGTAGAGTTACAATCTCAATGTAGTCTTTGCCTTCTTTCTTCAAGATGTTCACTTCGGCCACAACACCAAGGAGCGACACAATCTTGTTGGGAATATCTTCAGAAAGACGATGCGCATTTTCCACTCCGCAAACATTTCCATCGTCATCAATGCCGATATACAGTTTGCCGCCTTGCGCGTTGGCAAAGCCGCAAATCCACTTCATGTATTCGTCGCGCCAAGATTCCTTGAACTCTATGTTTTGGTTTTCCGTGTTCATGCACCGAATGGAGATTATTGCCTGCAAAAGTACGCTTTTTTCCCCAATCATCAAAGTGTTTCCTATTTTTGCCCCGTCAAACCTGTTTGTCACTTCGCCCGCCAAAAACTCCGCGAAAACAGCAGCAGGATGGTGAAAATCTCCAAACGGCCGATCAACATGTCGAAAGAAAGCAGCCACTTGGCAAAGGTTGGAATCTGGGCAAAATTGCCACTCGGTCCCGTGATGCCCGAACCTGGGCCATAATTGCTGAAACATGTCAGGAAGGAAATGGCACCTTCTTCGAACCCCATACCCGCAGCTGATAAGGCCACCACATTAATCATGAAAACAATGATAAACAGCGAGAAAAACGAGAGCACGCGCTTCAGGCCAAGGTCGTCGACGGTTTGGCCCGAAACCTTGATGGTGTACATGCTCGACGAGTGAATCAACTCATTGACGGTCTTCTTGATATACTTGAACAATACGATGACGCGCACCATCTTGAAGCCGCCGCTGGTGGAACCCGCGCAGCCGCCCACGATCATCATGGCCACCGTGGGAACGAGGAAAAGGCGACCCCAAGCGTCGTAGTCGCAGTTGCTGCCTTGGAAGCCCGTGTTCGACAGCAAGGCCACCACATGGAAAAGCGAAGTGCGCAATCGGTCGGCCCCGGTTTGGGGATGCGAGGCTAACTGCTCCTCGGTGACGATGCCGAAACGCGGGGCGAAATAGAATCGCGCCATGAGAAGCACCGTGAAACCCACAATGGCGATGAGATACCAACGCAACTCCTCGTTTTTCCGAATCACCTCGAAACGACGGTTGAACAGGAAGTGGTACATGGCGAAATTGATGCCCGCAAGCAGCATGAAAAAGACACAGACGTACTCGACGTAGCTCGACTGGAAATAGCCGATACTGGCCTGATGTGTGCTGAAACCGCCCGTGCCGATGGTCGTAAACGCATGGCACAGCGCATCGAACCTGTTCATCGGCCCCAAGTGATAGAAGAAGGCGCAGAGCACCGTCAGGGCGATATAGATCATCCACAGCAGGCGCGAGGTGGCTCCCATCGTGGGGGCGAGTTTCTCCACGCTCAAGCCCGGTGCCTCGGCGGCGAAAAGCGACATCTTCTTGGAGCCTTTGGCCACCGACGGGATGAAGGCCAAGGTAAACACCACCACGCCCAAGCCGCCCAGCCATTGCATCAGGCTGCGCCAAAACAGGATGCCGTGCGGCTGGCTGTCGATGTTGTTGAGGATGGTGGCTCCAGTGGTCGAAAAGCCCGACATGGTCTCAAAAAAAGCGTCCGTCACATTATCGACGGTGCCATACATCAGGAAGGGCAGCATCCCGAAGGCCGAGAACAGCACCCAAGCCAACGCCACCACCATGAAAGAGTCGCGAATCTGCAAGTTGGCTTTCTTTCGGGCGTTGCCGATGTTGAAAAGCAACAGTCCCAAGGCTCCCGTCAGGCCGGCGGTGAGGAGGAAACAGCCGGCGTCGGTTTCGCCTGCCACGCGCCGGTAGTGCAATGCCACCGCCGCCGTCAGCAGCAACGCCGCAGCCTCAATCAGCAACAAGACACCGAACAGCTTGCTTTTCATTGGTCATTCGTTTTTTGAAACGGAGCCTTCGACAAGCTCAAGCGCCCTTAGCCGCCAAAAAGTGAAGATTCCTGAGCTTGTTGAAGAGCCGTCTTGTCATTGCCATGGTTGTGCCCAGCCGTCGCCATAGTCGAAGTCGTCGTCCAAATCGTCGCCGTCTTCGTCCTTTTCCTTGAAGGAATGGTCGACGTAGGGCTTCAGCCAGTTCCTGAACTTGTGTGAAGGGATGGCGGTGATTTCGCCATCGGCCTCTGGGCTGATGGCGATGTCGATTTCGTCATTGGCCAACTCTTGGAGCCACTTTGTCAGCTCGGAGAAGCCCATCGTGGTCATGGTGTAGCCCTGCCAATCGCCTTGGGCGGCTTTCAGTGCCTGGGCCTCCGATTCCCAGACGGGCACATACGAGTTGCCGTTGCCGTCTTCCATCATGGCAAAGAAGCCTTCCTTGGCTTCAAGCAGCCACACTTTGCGGGTCTCGAGAATGGCGTTCAAAAAATGTTCGAGTCTTTCCATAACTTTATGATTAAGTTTCCCATAGGAGAAAGGAGTTCGCGAGCAAAACCAACGACCTCCATTCCCGGAAGGGAATCTGTTACCTCCTTCTTTGTTGTTGTTGCAGCTTGGCCTGCTGCTTCTGGGCTTCCTCGAGGCGTTTCTGGAAGTTCGACTTCTTTTGGGGCTTCTTCTTGTTCTCCTCGATGGTGGCGCGCACCTTGTCTTCGTCGATCATCTTGCGGAAGATGAACATTTGGATGAAGGTGATGATATTGACCAGCATGTAGTAGTAGCTCAGGCCCGACGAATAGTTGTTGAAGATGGCGAAGAACATGATGGGCATGAGGTACATCATCCACTTCATGGGCTTCATCTGCGGGTTGCTCGAGTAGTCCATCTGCTTGTTGTTCACCCATGTGTAGATGAGCGTGGTGATGGTCATCAGGAGGGTGAACAGGCTGAGGTGATCCATGCCGAGGATCTTCGGGAACTCGACGATGCTGTCGTATGTCGAGAGGTCGTCGGCCCAGAGGAAGGGCTGCTGGCGCAACTCGATGCTGGCCGGGAAGAAGCGGAAGATGGCGATGAGGATGGGGAACTGAAGCAAGGCGGGCAGGCATCCCGATGCGGGACTGGCGCCGGCCTGACGTTGCAGGTTCATCACGGCCTGCTGCTTCTTCATGGCATCTTCCTCCTTGGGATATTTCTGATTGATGGCTTCCATTTCGGGCTTCAGGACGCGGGTGATGGCCGACGACTTGTAGCTCTTGAACGCCAAGGGGAACAGCAAGGTCTTGATGATGATGGTCAGGATTAGGATAACGATGCCGTAGCTCCAACCGTATTGGCTGAGCCAGTTGAAGACGGCGATAACGCCATAGTTGATCCACCTGATCAGGAAGAAGCTGCCCAGGTTGATTTGGTCTTGCAGCCCGAGGTCGTAGCTGCGCAAGGTCTTGAAGTGGTTGGGGCCGAAATAGAGCTGCATGGGGATGACGTTGGTTTCGGCGTTGAAGTTGTATGGCACTTCTATGTTGGCCGACATGGACTTGTAGTAGCGCGGATTGCTGGAGCGCCGGGTTTGCATGGCCATGTGCCCGTTGTTGAAGCCTTCCTTGGCCACGATGACGTTGCAGAAGAAACGCTGCTTGAACGACACCCATTTCAGCTTGCTGTTGACGGTTTGCTCGCTGTCCTTGTTAGGCGCGAGATGATCCACGTCTTTGTCGGTGAGCGAGCGGAAATACACCGACTCGTCGGCAAAACGGTCGGTGCTCTTTTCCTGTTTCAGCAGGTCCACGGCCCAGTCGATGGTCATGTAGTCCGCATTGTTGGCTATCACGTCTTTCAGCCCGACGGTGCGGATGCAGAAATCCATCATGTAGTTGTCGTCGCGGATGGTGTAAACGTATTCGAGGTATTGGTTTGGCTTGTCGGCGGTCAGTCGCATGGCGACGACGATGCTGTCGCCTTCGCGCACGGTCATGTCGCTGCCCGTGTGGGGCTTCCCGTTCACGAAGGGCTGGAAATAGAACTGCGAGGTGTTGACGAGGCGGTTTTGGGCAAAGAACGACAGGTCGAACAAGGCCGTCTCGGGGTCAAACGAAAGCAGCGGCAGCGAGTCGTATGTCTTGTAGTCCTTCAACTCCACCTGCCTCAGGAAGCCGCCCTTGGTGTTGAATGTGAGCTTTTGCAGCTTGTTTTCGATGCTGAACTGCTGTTCCTGCCCTTCAGCGGCAGCTGCGAACACGCCATACTTGTCGCGCAAGACGGTGGCTTTCTGCGCGGCGACGGTGGACGAGTCCATCGTGGAGACGGTGGCCGAATCCGCCAATTGCGCCAAGGCCGCTGACTGACGCTCTTGTTCGGCTCGGCGCATCGAGTCCAAG
>ONVP01000305.1 GCA_900321315.1 uncultured Bacteroidales bacterium | reverse complement strand
TTTTGTTTTATGCATTTAGTTTTCAAAACGTTTCCGGCACTCGTTCCGCTCCAGCCTCAGCCTCAAAATAAGGCCGTTTCTCGAAGCCGAACATCTTGGCAATCAGGTTGTTCTGGAAGCGGCGGATGCTTTGGTTGTAGTCTTTGGCGGCCTCGTTGAAACGCTCGCGCTCGGTTTGGATGCGGTTCTCGCAGCCGGCCAATTGCGCTTGCAGGGTGAGGTATTCCTCGTTGGCCTTTAGGTCGGGGTAGTTTTCTACCGAAACGAGAAGTCGGTTCAAGGAATTGCCCAATTCGTTTTGCGCCGATTCAAAATTGGCGAACTCGGTTTCGTCGAAATTCTCTGTGCTGACGGCAGAAGCTGCGGCCTTGGCGCGGGTCTCGGTGACGGCAATCAGCGTACCTTGCTCATACTCAGTGTAGTTCTTTACCAAGGCGACGAGGTTCGGAACGAGGTCGGCGCGGCGCTGATAGACGTTCTCCACCTGCCCCCAAGCCGTGGTCACGGCTTCCTGTTTCTTGACGAAACCATTGTAGGTGCCCACGCCCCAGAGGAGTGCCACACCTATAATGATAGCAATGATAATTCCGGTTTTCTTCATGGTTAAAGTTGCTTGGTTATGCGGAATTAATTTGCGACACGGGACGCATGGTTTTCTCAAAGTCTCGCGTCCCGTGTCTCGAAGTCTCGCGTCTTAATCAGATGAATTCCAGCTTGTCTTGGGTGGTATTCTTCTCGCAATAGTGGCAGTGCAGCTTGATGTTGCCTTGCGCGTCCTTGATGACTGTGAACTTGGTCGGCACGTCGTGCTCCTTGTTGGTGACGCAGTTCGGGTTGAAGCACTTCACGATGTTCTCGATGCGCTCGGGGATGGTCACGGACTGTTTCCTGACGACCTCAAAGTCCTTGATTTCGATGATGGAAGCGGTGGGGGCGACGAGCGCAATCTTGTTCACGTCTTCAGGCGCAAAGTACTTGTTGGAGGCTTTGACGAAGCCTTTCGTGCCGTATTTCTTGCTCTCCACGTTGGTGCCGAAATACACGGGCGTGCTGACTCTCTCCAAGCCCAGAATCTTGACGACTTGGAACACCTTGTCGGCGGGGATATGGTCGATGACGGTGCCATTCTCGATGGCGCTGACGGTCAATTCTTTTTTCTTTTTTTCCATTTTTGTATGTGTTGTTGGTTTTATTTGCTTTTCTGGATACACTTCGTGTAGAAATCGTTTTTACTGTATCGGCTTTGCCGAGAAATCTTGCAAAAATCTATTTTTCAAAATCTTATAAAAACACTGTTTCAAATTTGTTCCTTTTTTAGCTGATTTTTGATAGATTTTATAGCGATTTTGGAAAGATTTCTTTGCGAAGCAAATCATCATTATTTCAATCCAAGTATTGATGCGATTAGGGCTTGACGGGCATAAACGCCGTTTTGTGCCTGCTGGAAGTAGTAAGCCTTCGGGTTGGCATCGACGTCCACGTGGATTTCGTTCACGCGCGGCAGCGGGTGCAACACGCGGCAGTTGGGCTTCGCGGCATCGAGCATGGCGTTGCGCAGCACGTAGGAGTTCTTCACCTTCTCGTATTCCTCGGGGTCGGGGAAGCGCTCGCGCTGGATGCGGGTCATGTAGATGATGTCGGAGTGTGGGATGGCGTCCTCCAGTTCGGTGTACTGGTGGTATTCCAGATTTCTGTCCTTGATGTGTTGCTTGACGACGCTCGGCAGTTTCAGCTCGACGGGCGAGACGAGGTTGAACTTCGCGTTGAAGTGGCACATGGCTTCGACGAGGCTGTGGACGGTGCGGCCGTATTTCAGGTCGCCGACGAGTGTAATCTCCAGATTTTCAAGCGTTCCCTGCGTCTTGCGGATGCTGTAAAGGTCGAGCATACATTGCGTGGGGTGCTGGTTGGCGCCGTCGCCCGCGTTGATGATTGGCACTTTCGAAACCTCGGAGGCAAAGCGTGCGGAGCCTTCGATGGGATTGCGCATGACGATGAGATCGGCGTAGCTGGCCACCATCGTGATGGTGTCGGCGAGCGATTCGCCCTTCTGGATGCTCGTTCCGGCGGTGCTGCTGAAGCCGATGACGTTGCCGCCCAACAGTTGGATGGCGGTCTCGAAGCTCAGGCGGGTGCGCGTAGATGGCTCGAAGAAGAGCGAGCCGATGACACGGCCATGCAAAAGGTTCTGGTGCGGGTTTTTTTCGAAGTCCTCGGCGATGTCAAGGACGTGGCACATTTCCTCAGGCGTGTAGTCGCTGATGGAAATCAAACTGCGGTTTTTCAGTGAAATAGACATAGGCTTATGAGTTTTGTTTGTTGATGTTGCAAAAAAAGGCGGCGGCCAACACTTTGACCGCCAAATATGAACAAAAAGAAGTTTTCCGATGGCTTTTTAGGTGTCTCATCGGACTGCAAAGGTAGTAAAGTTTTTGATTCATGCAGTGGTCTTGGTGATTTTTTTGTGTCACGGTTATAGTGTTGTCGTATTTCGGCAGCCGCTGTTGGAATTCTTTATATCGTCTGCAATCATTCTTGTCACCCTGAATCCCTCCGGAATTGGGAACATTGGGAAGGTGTGGAACATTCCTTCGTATTCTGCGAAACGGCCAGATTTCCCTGTGTTTTCGTAGGCTTCTTTTAGGAAGAGCGAGTCGGGCTTGAGGATTTCGTTGGAGCCGAAATACACGTTCAGGTTGTTGATGCCGCTGAAGTCGCCAAACACAGGACTGACCCACGGATGGATGGCAGGCAGCGTGTCTTGCCAAACGGCGTTGAGGATGATGACGCGGTCGAGCTGGAGCATGGGGTCGAGGTGCTGCAATGCTCTCATTTCCTGTGCTTTGCTATGGCTCAAATCGACGCAAGGGGAGAGGAGGTGAAGCGAGGTCGGCATGGTCCAACCATGC
>ONVP01000172.1 GCA_900321315.1 uncultured Bacteroidales bacterium | reverse complement strand
TTTCCGTGTTCACCTTTGAGAGCCAAACGGTGACGTGCGAAAACGGTCGCCTTTTTCTGGCTTTTGACTTCAACCTCGACGACCGCTTCCGTTTTCGCCCAACACTCGAAATACCAGCGCGTTCCTTCTTCAACTGGGACGACATCCCAACTGAAATGTTGGAGGCCTTGGCTTTCCAAATCGGCATGACGGAGTTGGTGAGCTATTGGAAAATCGCCTGTCCGAAGAGGGTGGTGGTGAAGCCGTTTGCGCTCACTGAAACACAGAAGACGTTCTGGAAGAAGCTGTATTACAATGGGTTGGGTGAATTTCTTTATCTGAATGGCATTTCAGTTTCTGAAACAGATTTGATGCAAATCGAATCCGTTGGGAACCAGGCATTTGAAAAAGTCGGCTTGCCGCTTGGGGAACGCACTTTGGTCCCCGTGGGTGGTGGCAAGGATTCCGTGGTCACGTTGGAATGTCTGCGCCACGAGATGCCTGTCATTCCGCTTATTGTGAACCCGCGCGGCGCGACGCTGAACTGCGTCAATACGGCGGGTTACGGCGAAAACGACTTCATCGTCATTAACCGCACACTTGACCCTACGATGCTGAAACTCAATGCGGAAGGCTACTTGAACGGACATACGCCCTTTTCGGCTTTGCTGGCTTTCATCAGCGTATTGGTGGCTTTCGGAAGCCGTTCCAAGTACATTGCGCTTTCCAATGAAAACAGTGCCAACGAATCGACTGTGCCAGGAACCAACATTAACCACCAATACAGCAAGTCCATCGAATTTGAGCGTGATTTCAGGAACTATGTGACTGAGAATCTGAATGATAAAGTTAAGTATTTCAGTTTCTTGCGTCCGTTGAGCGAGTTGCAGATTGCCAAACTGTTTGCCGAATGCGAGGCCTATCATCCCGTGTTTCGCAGCTGCAACGTGGGCAGCAAGACAGATTCGTGGTGCGGCCATTGCCCCAAATGCCTCTTCACGTGGATCATCCTGTCGCCGTTCCTCTCGTGCGAAAGACTGACTGCGATTTTCGGCAAGGACTTGATGGCCGACGCTTCGTTGCGCCCGATTTTCGAGGAGCTGAACGGCACGGCAGCGGTCAAGCCGTTCGAGTGCGTCGGGACGGTGGAGGAGGTGCGAGCCTGCATGGAGGCCGTGGAAGGCAACAGAAAGCAAGTAAACGAGATTCTTCACCGCTTCAACGACGATCATTTCCTGCCCGAAAAGTTTGAGCAAATCCTAAAATCCAAACTCAATGTTTGACCTGATACTGAATCGGTTACGTGGCAAACGCATCCTCGTTCTCGGTTTCGGGCGCGAAGGGAAATCCACTTGGCGTTTTTTGCAGAAATATCTGCCAGAGGCCGTTGTCGCTGTGTCGGACAAGAACGAAATGGATGGTGTGAAACACTTTGGAAACCAATATCTTGAGGCGATGTACGACTACGACATCGTCATCAAGACACCGGGCATTTCCTTGAAGGATTTCGACACGAAAGGGGTGGAGATAACTTCGCAAACCGACCTGTTTCTCAGTCAGTTCCACAATCAAACTATAGGTATCACTGGCACGAAAGGCAAGAGTACCACAACGAGTCTGATTTACCACCTGCTGAAATCGTCGGGACGCGATGCCATCCTGACGGGCAACATTGGCATCCCTTGCTTCGACATCATGGAGGAAATCCACCTCGATTCCATTGTGGTTTACGAGCTTTCGGCGCATCAGTTGGAGTTTGTGCACAACAGCCCGCGCGTGGGTGTGTTGCTCAACGTGTTTGAGGAACATCTCGACCATTTTGGCATTTTTGAGCTTTATAAGTCGGCGAAACTCAACCTTTTGCGCTTCATGGGCGAGGCCGATACCGCCGTCATTCACGAGAGCCTGCTCAACGATGCCTTGGACTTGTTCGTCAATAATGTCGTTTTCTCACTCTTCGATTTCAGCGACCTCATCGACGAGACTGCACTCCCGATTCTTGGCGAGCATAACCTCTTGAATGTCAAGGCGGCTTTGTTAGCGTGTTCGGCTTACGGCGCAAATTACCGCGAACTGATACCTTATCTATATACGTTCAAGCCGTTGGAGCACCGATTGGAATTAGTGGGCACTTTTGGAGGCGTGACTTTCGTGAACGACAGCATTTCCACCATTCCGCAGGCCACTATCGCGGCTTGCCAGACATTGCAAAAGGTTGATTTCTTGTTGCTTGGCGGTTTCGACCGCGACATAGACTATTCGCCTTTGGCGATGTTTCTCAATGCGCAACTGATTCCGCATTTGCTGTTTACGGGAAAAGCGGGAGAACGGATGATGCAATCGATGGGCGGCATTTCGACTAATCCAACGACCGAGAGACAAGAGGCCCCAGAGCCAGTCGAAGGGCCGACCTTATTCTATTACGCTTCCATGGAAAACGCCTTCGATTACATCAAAGCCCACGCCAAAGCGGGCGATGTTTGTCTGTTGTCGCCTGCCGCGTCGAGCTACGACCAATACAAGAACTTCGAGGAACGCGGCAGGAAATTCAAGGATTTGGCTGTGCATTTCGGAAAATGAACCAAAAATGCCGTTCGGAGTTCCGAACGGCATTTCTTTTTGATAATCAGTTTGTTACCAATCAACCGCCATGCGTTGCACGGGCATCGTCATGCAGCGGGCGCCGCCGCCGCCACGCGATAGCTCGTTGCCCTCGAAGGCGACGATGCACTTGGCGGTGTTGTTGAGGTTGGCTTTGCCATTGACCACGTCGGCAGCCGTGATGATGTTGAAACCAGCTTGGTTGAGTGCTTGCAGCGTGTGCTGGTTGCGTCCGTAGCCGATGAACTTTCCGGGTTCGAGGCAGAAGAAGTTGCAGCCGCTATGCCATTGCTCGCGCGGGCCGAAGTCGTCGTGGCCGCCACCGCAAAACACAGGCTCGATGTCTATGCCAAGGCTTTGCAGTGCGACGATGATGTTGGGCACATCCTTGCCGATGGCCTTCTGCCCGTCGATGGTGATGTGGAAGGTCTTGAAAGTGCTGTTCATGATGACAGGCTTGTAGGCCATGCACTTGTCGACATCCAACATTGTGAACACCATATCCAAATGAATGAACGATTCGGGAGTAGGAGGTAACTCTTGGAAAATCAGGTGCTTAACACCCGGACGTGTTTTCATGTGCTCTACCAAGGCTTCCACGCCGTGCATGTTGGTTCGCGAACCAAGCCCGCAAAGGATGATGTCGTCGCGGATGATTTGCACGTCGCCGCCTTCAACGGTGCCAATGCCGTGGATGTCGTAGGTCAATACGGGATTGATCACTTTGGTTTCAAACATCGGGTGCAGGTTGTAGATGGCATCCAAAATCAGGCATTCCCTGAGCCTGACTGGCGATGCCATGTTGCTGATCATGATGTTGTTATACATGGTGAACGAGGCGTCGCGCATGAAAAACAAGTTGGGAAGCGGCGGCAGGGCATACTTCTCGTTGTTGATGTAGGAGATGTCTTTCAACGATACGCCTTCAATCAGCTGACGGGCCAATTCCTTGGGTTCCAATGATTTGAGATAATCACCGATGAATACCTTGTCCTCAGCCTTGCAAATTCGGTCCACTAAGGCGTTCTTGATGGCATCATTGGTGAGGATGTCGGAAAGCAATTCGCTGACTTCGTGTACTTTGGCGACTTTTTGGAGTACTTTCTTGAAGAAACCATATTCCTTTTGTGCAACATGCATGTTGAGGATGTCGCTGAAAAGGAAGGTGTGGGCGTTTTCGGGGGTCATGTTCTCGATTTCAGGGCCTGGGGCGTGAACCAAAACATGCTGCAACTTGCCAATTTCTGAGCTTACATTGACATTGATTGGAGTAGAATCCATAAAAAAGGGTTTGGTGAAACAATGGGAACTGGGCGTTTTTTCCCTGTTCCGAAATTCGCTGCAAAGGTAAGAATTATTCCTTGACTGGCAAACGGAAATCGAAAATTATATCTCGTAATACCTGAATCGCACCGTTTCGGGCTGCTCGATGTGGACTTGCACGAGTTGCCAATCCGCCTTGCTCCAGTTGCCGACGAGGGTTGGTGCTGCCGTCAGCGTTTTCAGTTCCGCAAGATACTCGCTGCGCGGGATGGCGTAGGCTCCCAAACTCTTCAAATGTCCAGTTTCCTGCTGGCAGTCAATGAGTTTGAATCTATTCGCTGACAAGAATTGGTGCAAATGGTAGAATGCCACTTTGGAGGCGTCGGTAGTGGTGTGGAACATCGACTCGCCGAAAAAGGCTTTGCCGATGGAGAGGCCGTACAGCCCGCCAACGAGTTCGTCGTTTTCGTATGTCTCGAACGAATGCGCATAACCGAGTTCGTGCATTCGGCAATAAGCGTCCACCATCTCGTCCACAATCCATGTGCCGTCTTGGCCTTTGCGCGGCGTTTGGGCGCAATGCAGCATCACCTCGCGGAAATTGGTGTCGATCCTGACCTCGTATCGTCCCGATTTCAGCCTGTGCCTCAGCGACTTGCTGATTTTCATCTCGCCCGGGCGGATGACCAAACGCGGGTTGAGCGACCACCACAAAAGGGGTTCATCGTCGCTGTACCACGGGAAAATGCCGTTGGCATAGGCGTTCAGCAGGCGTTGTGGCGAGAGGTCGCCGCCAAAAGCCAAAAGCCCCTCGTCGTCGGCGCGGTCGGCGGGCGGAAAGAAGCAGTCGTCGTCGTTGAGTTGGTACAAAATGTTCATTTCGTTCAAATGACCCGCAAAAGTACAAATTTTTGGTTTGTAAGGCTGTCATATTATGGCAGCTTTACATGAAATTTCCGTAATTTTGCGCGTCATTAACAAACAATGCCACGATACTTCATCCATATCGCCTACAACGGCAGCCGCTACCATGGCTACCAAATCCAGCCCGAAGCCCCGAGTGTGCAGGCAACGATAGAGAAGTGCCTCAGCCTCAAATTAGGCCAGACGGTTTCCATCACGGGCTGCGGGCGCACCGACACGGGCGTTCATGCACGCAACTATTACGCCCATTTCGACCTCGAAAATGA
>ONVP01000127.1 GCA_900321315.1 uncultured Bacteroidales bacterium | reverse complement strand
AGCAGGTCTATGGCGCACATCACGGTGGCGAGGTTTTTCCGCTGGTAGTTGCCCATCAGCGGGATTTCTAAGGCTTCCAAGTAAAGTTCGCTGTTTTTCCAAATGTCAAACTGTTGCTCGGTGTTGGATTCGATGTGTATCTTGTCGCAATCGAAGAGTTGGTCGGCGAAGCAAATCGGGCTGCCACATTCCTTGGCTTTTTCGATGAAGACTTGCGCGGTTTCGGGATGCGTTTCGCCAATCACGACGGGGATTCCGGGCTTGATGATGCCGGCTTTCTCGTAGGCAATTTTCGCTCTCGTGTCGCCCAAGAACTTGGTATGGTCCAGATCGATGTTTGTTATGACGCTCAACTCGGGCGTGATGAGGTTGGTGGAGTCCAAACGACCGCCCATGCCCACCTCGACGACGGCAATATCCACTTGCTCCTTCGAGAAATAGTCGAAAGCCATGCCCACGGTCATCTCGAAGAAGGAAAGCTCCATCTGCTCAAACCTATCCTTGTAATTGTCAATGAATTGCACAACGTTTTCCTCTGGAATCATCTCCCCGTTGATGCGGATGCGTTCGCGGAAATCGCGCAGGTGAGGCGAGGTGTAAAGGCCAGTCTTGTAGCCCGCTTCCTGAAACACGGAAGCCAGCATGTGGGAAACAGAGCCTTTGCCGTTGGTGCCGGCCACGTGCACCGACTTGAAGTTGTTTTGAGGCTTGTCTAAAAGATTGAGGAGTTGTATGGTATTGTCCAGGTCAGCTTTGTAAGCGGCGGCTCCAATGCGCTGATACATTGGGAGTTTGTTGAACATCCATTCGAGGGTTTCGGAGTAGGTCATAAGCGATTATTAATTGGAATGCGGAATTCAGAATGCAGAATGCGGAATAGGGCGAAGCCTTGCAACGCTTTGCGCCATTCCGCATTCCGAATTCGTAATTCTGCATTTTTTTAATGGTTAATGACAAAGTTATAGGTAATGGTGCCCTTTTGTTCCTCTGGCGCGTCGGGGTCGGAGGCGAAGGCTGAACGCAGCGCGGCTTGTACGGCTCTTTGGCGCATTTCGCTGTTAATCAGCGTTGTGCCTTTGGGAGAAACTTCCGCTCTGACCACTTTGCCTTCGCGGTTCACCCAAATATCGACCACGACGATGCCTTCTTCGCTGAAGTCGTCGCTGGGACGATGCAGGCTCTTCGCGCCGCGACCGCCAAGACTGTAGCCCGGACCATTGCCCTTGCCGCCGTTGCCTTCATATTGCTTGATGCCAGCCAATCCGTTGGGCTTGCCTTGGTCGCCGGGCTGACCTGTAATACCCTCTGAACCACCCGCTTGCGATGTGTTGCTGCCTTTGAACAAGGCTTTGTCGTTTACCTTGGGTTGGGGCGGTTGCTCAACGGGTTTCTCCTGAGGCTTCGGCTTGGGTGTCTTGGGCTTTTCAATGGCTGGAGCCTCTTCATCGTTTTGCGTGAGGTTTTCTTCCTCGCTTTTTTCCTGTTTTTGTTGCGGTTGTGCGGCTTGTGGGATGGCGGGCTTCTCCGGCTGGATGTTACCCATGCCTTGGTTCATCATGCCCAAATCCACCTCAACGCCTTCCTCGCCCGGAAGCGGCAAAGGCGTTCTGAAGGCCATCAGGAAAAGCACAAGGACGACCAATGCGTGAACCACAATGGTTCCGGCAATCGCTATTCCTCTGTCTTTCTTTTCGTTACTCATTGTTTCTATTTCTTTGGCGCGGTGGCGAGAATGACTTTGTGGTTGTTACCCGTTGCGTTGTTGATTTGATTAACGGCATCAATCACGTTCACAATGTATTGCACGGGCACACTCTTGTCTGAACGTAGCACAACGGTGGCTTGTGTGTCGGTGCCGATTTTGCTGTTAATCAAATCCATGAGCTGGGTTTCGTCGGCAGGTGTTTCGTCCACGAAATAGCTCTTTTCCTCATTGACGTAAACCGTTACGGTCTGCTTGGCCATGGTTTTGCTGCTGCTTGATGGCAGCATGAGTTTGATGGCGTTTGGCGCGACCAAGGTCGAAGTCAGCATGAAGAAAATCAGCAGCAGAAACACCAAGTCCGACATGGACGAGGAGTTGAACGTCGGCTCTACCTTATTTCTTGATTTGATAGCCATAATACGCTGGTTTTAAGCGGGTTCGTTCAGCACGTCCATAAATTCTGTTGCCTTTGCTTCGAGCAAATTGACGACTTTTTGGATTTTCGTCGAGATGATGGCGTGGAAGAAATAGGCGATGATGCCGACGATCAGACCGCCGACGGTGGTCACCATGGCTTCATAAATGCCTGACGAAAGCAGTTCGATGTCGATGTTGTTGCCAGCCATTGACATGTTGTAGAAGGCGCGAATCATGCCCGTCACCGTGCCCAAAAAACCGATCATCGGGGCAGCACTGGCAATCATGGCGAGGATGCTCACACCGCGCTCCAATTTGGCAACTTCCAGATTGCCAACGTTTTCGATGGCCGAGTTGATGTCGTTCAGCGGGCGACCGATGCGCGACAGACCTTTCTCAATCATGCGCGAGATAGGAGTGGAATTGCCTCTGCAAAGTGCTTTGGCTGAGTCAAGTTTGCCCTCCTTCATGTATTCGCGGATGCGCTCCATGAAGCCGTTGTCGTATTTCGTGGCGCGACTGACGGTGATGTAACGCTCAATAAAAATGTACACCGCGATGATGGACAGGACGGCCAAAACGACCATGATCCAGCCGCCTTTCGTGGCCAATTCGAGGATGGAAAGTTTGAATTCCGTGGGCTGGGCTGCGGTTTCTGTCGCCACTGTGCCCAAATCATTGACTGCTTCTTGAATTTGTAACAGGTTCATATTGTTGTTGAATTGTTGATTCGTTGAATTGTTTAATTGTTGTTTTTGTGGAGACGTAGCGTGCTACGTCTCTACATATAACATCTAAGACCTTATTTTATTGCCTCAGCGCATGTCAATCACATCAACTTTCGGGTGGGCTTTCTCGTCGAAGGTGAAGAACTTATCGCCTAATTTCTGGTCAAATTTCACTTCTTCAACGTTGATGACTATTTTGCTGCCGTCTTCCACATAGATGTCTGCACTCTTGATTTCAGTTGTTTTTGTGTTGATTTTCAAAGTGATACGCTTGTATTGGCCTTTCGGGTTGGCCAACTCCACGGTGCAGATGCCGTTGTTGTCCATCTTGGAAACGGTAACGGCGTAATTCTCGTCCAAAGAGGTGAGGAGTTTCAAAGGCGTGTTGTCGGTGCCGTCGGTGGCGTTGCTCACCATGACTTCCTCATCATCAACGAGATAAGTCCAGATGGTTTTGCCGTCGGAGATGTTTTGTTGTTCTGCAAGTTCGATTTTGTAGGCTTCGCCTTGCAGCCAAGCGTGGCCTTTTTGCGCTTCGCTGAATTTTTTTCCATCAGTGCTGAACTGATAGTTGAAAACAAGCTCCACATTTTGGTGGCTCTTGAGTTGCTCGACGAAGTTGCGGACGATGGCATCCGCGCTGTTTTGTGCTTTCAAAGTGCTGGCTGTCAGAATGATGACCAAGCCGAGAAGGAAATTGCGTGTTTTCATTTTTAGATTCCGTTGTCTTTGTTGTAGATGTCCCGCAAAATCTGTTCCAAAGCAAATTCGTCCTTCACTTTCACCTCGCGCGACTTGCTTCCTGAGAACGCCCCGACGATGCCGGCGGCCTCCAACTGGTCGATGATGCGGCCTGCGCGGTTGTAGCCGAGTTTCAGTTTCCGCTGAATCATGGAAGTGGAACCTTGTTGCGTTTGCACCACGATTCGGGCGGCTTCCTCAAAGAGGCTGTCGCGTTCGCCGTCGTCGTCGATGTCGATGGCTTCTCCTTCATCTTCAGGCACTTCGGGCAGCATGAACGCATCGGGATAGCCGCGTTGTGCCCCGATGAACTCGGTCACTTCCTTCACCTCGGGCGTGTCGATGAAGGCGCATTGCAGGCGCACGAGGTCGTTGCCCGTGGAGAGCAGCATGTCGCCGCGACCGATAAGCTGGTTGGCGCCGCTTTGGTCGAGGATGGTCTTGGAATCGACAGCGGAAATGACGCGGAAGGCGATACGCGCAGGGAAGTTGGCCTTGATGGAGCCTGTGATGACATTGACCGACGGCCTTTGCGTGGCGATAATCAGGTGGATGCCGATGGCACGTGCCAATTGCGCCAAACGCGCGATGGGACTTTCGACTTCGCGGCCTGCCGTCATGATGAGGTCGGCGAACTCATCGACAATCAGCACGATATAAGGCATATAGCGGTGTCCCTCGGTGGGCAGCAGCTTGCGCGACTTGAACTTCTCGTTGTATTCGATGATGTTGCGGCACTCGGCCTGTTTCAGCAGGTCGTAGCGGGTGTCCATCTCGATGCAAAGCGAGTTGAGTGTACGCACCACTTTCTTCACATCGGTGATGATAGCATCCTCAGAATCAGGAAGTTTTGCCAAATAATGGCGTTCAATGCGGTTGAACAAAGTCAGTTCCACCTTCTTCGGGTCCACCATCACGAATTTCAGTTCTGAAGGATGCTTGCTGTAGAGCAATGACGCGATTATTGCGTTGAGTCCCACCGACTTACCTTGTCCCGTGGCACCAGCCATGAGGATGTGTGGCATTTTGGCGAGGTCGAAGACGTAGGTTTCGTTGGAAATCGTCTTTCCGACCGCGCATGGCAGGGCAAACTTCGAGTTTTGGAACTTTTCGGAAGCCAATACGCTGCGCATGGAAACCGTTTCGGGCTTGCTGTTCGGCACTTCGATGCCGATGGTGCCCTTGCCCGGAATCGGGGCGATGATGCGGATGCCGAGGGCAGCCAAACTCAGCGCAATGTCGTCCTCCAAGTTCTTGATTTTCGAGATTCTAATACCCGCAGCGGGGACGATTTCATACAGTGTGACAGTCGGGCCGATGGTCGCCTTGATCTTGTCGATGGCGATGCCATAGTGGCCCAAAGTTTCCACGATTTTGTTCTTGTTGGCTTCCAATTCCGCGCTGTCGATTTCGGCTTTTTTGTCGCCGTAATCGTTCAGCATGTCAAGAGTCGGGAACTTGAAGTCACGGAGTTCGTAACGCGGGTCAAAAGGCGTGTCAATGGTGTGATGTTCTCCGTTTTTGAGTTCCGTAACCGTCTCTTCCTTAGGTGCTTGCGCGATTTCAAGTTTCACCTCGCTTTCGGTTTCGGCAGGCTTTTCGGGGGCTTTGGGCGTGTTTTCGATGGGTTTGTTGTCGTTATTTGTCTCGACGATGTCATTCACCGTAAAGACGGGGTTTTGATTTTGGGGAATTGATGGAATATTTTGATTGTCATTGTTTTGTGGCTGTATGAATGTGTTTTCCTTGCGTTCAGATTCCTCGGTGGTATTCACGATTTCGAGGTCGGGAGTGCGGGTATAGGCGGCGACGGGAGGCAGGTCGGTATGGTCGTCCTTGTCCATGTCGTTGTTGTCGTCGTTGGGGTCTTCGCCGTAGTTGTTGTTTTGCTTCTCGCGTTCAAGCTCTTCCATGATGCGTTGCTCGGCGAGAAGGGCGGCTTGTCGGCGTTGCTCTTCCTCTCGTTTTTCGCGCAACTGCTTGATTTGGTTGAATCTAAGGTTGAACTGATAGACGGCGAATGCCAAGAAAAGGAACACGAGGACGATTATGGTTCCAGCCTTTCCCACATAATGGTTGAGCAGGTTATTGAGCCATTGTCCGACCGCACCGCCGAATATGGCGCATTGCGGTGCGGAGAGAGCGATGAACGCGAAAAACAACGGCAGCCAAACGAGGCACACAAGCGCGTATTTCCATAGGTTCCACATTCTTATTTTGGCATTGTCGGTGAGGTGCAAACCGATGATAGCCATCAGGTAAATAAAGAAAAATGACCCGACGCCAAACGACTCTTTGATGAGCGTTTGAGAGAGGAAAGCGCCCAAACGTCCTGTGCGATTGTTCAATTGGATTTTCTGACTAAAGATTTGATAGCCAAACTCTTGGTGATTTCCGCCAAAGAAGCTGAAGAAATAACTCAGCATGGCGATGAACATGTAAACGGCCAAACAAAGGAACATCACTCCTAAAATGCGCTTGATTTTTCCGTCTGACGTTTTGCGCTCTTTTTGGGGTTTTTGTGGCTTAGGTTCCTTGCTTTTTGGTGCTTTTTCAGCCTTCTTCTGGGCTTCTTTTTTTGTTTTTTCCTCTTTTATCGGTTCTTCGGCAACGATTTCCCTTTCCACCATAAACTCAGGTTCGGGCTGGGTTTTCGTCCTGAAAGTGTTCTCTTTACGGT
>ONVP01000308.1 GCA_900321315.1 uncultured Bacteroidales bacterium | reverse complement strand
CCTGTCTGAGAATCGAATATTTGACAACAGACCTGTATCCCCCTCCGAAATAACAGAAGAGGATGACTACTTTTTTAGTCACCCTCTACAAACATTTATGTAAGATTTATTCAGATTTGTTTCCGAAAAAATCAAATCCTTTCCTTAAGCATCTCCATTGCTTTCGGCAGTCCATCCGCATTACGCCCACCGGCCACGCAGAGGGTCTTTTGTCCGCCGCCGCCGCCTTGGATTTCCTTGGCCACTTCGCGGATGAGCTTGGTGGCGTCGAGGTCTTTGGCATTGGCGAGCGCTTCGGGCAGCAAGAGGCAGAGCGAAGGCTTGCCCTCGGTGACAGAGCCGAGGATGGCAACGACACTCTCGTCCATCTGCTTGAGCAGCAGGGCGATGTTGCGGAGCTGGTCACCAGGACAGCAGAGCGTGTCGCTGATAAACTTGCAGCCGTCTTGCTCAGTGGCGTTGGCGAGGAGGGTCTTGGCCAAGTCTTGCGCCTTCTCTTGCATCAAGCGTTCCACTTCCTTCTTCAGGGCGGAGTTTTGCTCGCTGAGTAAAGTCACGCCTTTCACCAAATCTGGACTCTTGACGGTTTCCTTGAGTTGCCCGATGAGGTCAAGTTGCTCGTTAAGGTATTGCTCCACGGCCTCGCCTGTGATGGCCTCGATGCGACGGATGCCCGCTGCAATGGCACCTTCTGAAATGATTTTGAACGAACCGATGTTGCCCGTGGCGGAGGTGTGGCAACCGCCGCAAAGCTCCATCGAATAGTCCTTGTCGAAAACGACCACGCGCACCGTGTCGCCGTATTTCTCGCCAAACAGGGCTGTCGCGCCCATGGCCTTGGCCTCGTCAATCGGGAGTTCGGCGTAGGTCACGTTGGGGATGTTCTCGCGAATCTTCTGGTTCACAAGCTTTTCCACTTGTCGGATTTCCTCGTTCGTCATCTTGGCGAAATGGCTGAAGTCGAAGCGCAGGCGTTGGTCATCGACCAAGGAGCCTTTTTGCTCGACGTGCGAGCCAAGGACTTGTTTCAAAGCGCTGTGCATCAGGTGGGTCGCGCTGTGGTTGTTGGCGATGCGCTGACGGCGAGCTGTATCGATGGCGGCGGTGAATGTCACCTCGGGGTTCTGCGGCAGTTGCTCCGCGAAGTGGATGACGAGGTTGTTCTCCTTCACCGTATTAATAATAGGTATCACCTCGTTTTCGGAAGTCAAAGTGCCGGTGTCTCCCACCTCGCCGCCCATTTCGGCGTAGAATGGGGTTTTGTCCAACACGATTTCAAAATGCTTCTGTTTCTTGGCGACCACCTCGCGGAAACGCAGGATGTGGCTCTCGCAAGAGAAATCGGTATAGCCCACAAATTCAGTGGGTTGCTCCGATTCGTTCACCACGACCCAGTCGCCGTTGGCCTTCTCGGCGGCCTTGCGCGAGCGGTTTTTCTGCTCTTCGAGATTGGCCTTGAAGCCATCCATGTCCACGTTGAGGCCCTTTTCGGCGGCCATGAGTTGGGTGAGGTCGATGGGGAAGCCGAAGGTGTCGAACAACTCAAAGGCGAAATTGCCGTCAATATCCTGATGCTGATGCTGTTCCACATAACCCTCGAAGCGCTTGATGCCTTGCGCCAAGGTGCGCAGGAACGAGGCTTCCTCCTCGCGGATGACATTGCTGACCAAATCCTGTTGTGTCTTGATTTCCGGGAAGTTATGCTCCATTTGCTGCACCAAAATTGGCAGGAGTTTATAAACAAACGGCTCCTCGAAGCCGAGGAAGGTGAAGCCATAGCGCACGGCGCGGCGCAACACGCGGCGGATGACGTAGCCCGCCCCGTTGTTCGACGGCAGCTGTCCGTCGGCGATGGCAAAGCTGACGGCGCGGCAGTGGTCGGCGATGACGCGCATGGCCACGTCGGTCTTCTCGGCCTTGCCATACGCGATGCCCGACATCTTCGCAATCTCCTGAATCAGCGGCTGGAACACGTCGGTGTCGTAGTTTGAGGTCTTGCCTTGCAGCACACGCACTAAGCGCTCGAAGCCCATGCCCGTATCGACGTGCTTAGCGGGCAGTTCCACCAATTGGCCGTTGGCCATGCGGTTGTATTGCATGAACACAAGGTTCCAGATTTCAATCACTTGCGGGTCGTCCTTGTTCACCAAGTCGCGGCCCGAGATTTGCTTCCTTGCCGCCTCGTCGCGCAGGTCGATGTGGATTTCGGAGCAGGGACCGCAAGGGCCGGTTTCGCCCATCTCCCAGAAGTTGTCCTTCTTGTTGCCGTAGAGGATGCGGTCTTCGGGAACGTGAAGTTTCCAATAGTTATACGCCTCCATGTCAGCGGGTTGGCCGTCCTTCTCGTCGCCGCCAAAAACCGTCACATAGAGTTTGTCCTTGTCGATTTTCACCACCTCGGTGAGGTATTCCCAAGCGTAGGCAATGGCCTCTTTCTTGAAATAGTCGCCGAAGCTCCAGTTGCCAAGCATCTCGAACATGGTGTGGTGGTAGGTGTCGTGGCCGACTTCCTCAAGGTCGTTGTGCTTGCCCGAAACGCGGAGGCATTTCTGCGTGTCGGCGGCGCGGTTCCATTTTTGGGGTTGGTTGCCCAAAAAGATGTCCTTGAACTGGTTCATGCCGGCGTTGGTGAACATCAGGGTCGGGTCGTTCTTCACGACGATGGGTGCCGAGGGCACGATTTCATGCCCTTTGGAGCGGAAGAAGTCCAAAAAGCTATTTCTGATTTCGTATGCGTTCATTTTCAGTTGATTATGTGTTTTTACTTCAAAAAATGCTTCAAAAAAACGTGCAAAGTTACGCAAAAACTGTAATTTTGCCACCTAAAAATTGACCAGAAGCGTTTCAAAACGTTCAAAAACGGATTTTCATGGCCAA
>ONVP01000139.1 GCA_900321315.1 uncultured Bacteroidales bacterium | reverse complement strand
ATGAGCATTGGCGAGCCGCATTTGGGGCACTTCTGCGCGATTTTCACTATCTTGCTCATACACCTTATTATTGATGCTTAGGCGAAATCGCTCATGTCCATGTCGTTGTCGATGCTGATGTTGGGATTGAAACTCAGGTCGGCAGAGTCGTCCACGTCGGCGTTGTCGGCAAAGGTGCTGCCGTCAAGCAAATCGTCTTCAAAAGTCGGTTCCTCGACTCCTGTCATAAGCACCTCTACGTTTTCATGCACATTATTGTCGTCCACGATGAGGTTGCCTTCTCCGTCCACATCCGGGTCGAGGATGAGGGTGTCCATGTCACCGTTGCCTGTGGTGTCTAACAAAAGGTCTGGGGTTTCGTTGCCGTTGGCGTCCACAATCCAAGCGTCAGTCTGTCCGTCGCCGTCCACATCCACCACGTCTAAGACATCATCGCCATCAAGGATTAAAGAATCCGCCACTTGCTCTTCCGAAGCCACAATGTTCACGCCGGCGATTTCCACCACTTCGCCTTCGAGGTTTTCGTTCACGTCGAGAATCAGCGTGTCCATGTCGCCGTCGCCCGTGGTGTCCATGACGATGTCGGGCATGTCATTCCCGTTAGCGTCCACAATGGCCGCATCGATTTGGCCGTCCTCGTCAAGGTCGAACACCTCTACCACGTTTTCCTCATTAAGGTTAAGGACTTCGGGAGTTGGATTATCCAATACGGGTTCATCTTGCACCGCTGGTTCTTGAGTGTTGTTTGAAGCAACAGGATTATCCACCACGGGTTCATCCTGCACCTCTGGTTCTTGAGTGTTGTTTGAAGCAACAGGATTATCCACCTCAAGATTATTAATGGATGGATCGGATATTTCAGGTTGCTGTGTCGGCTCATACTCAATGTGCGAAGTCGTGTGATGCACATCAGCCCAATACTGTTCACGGTCTTCCGGTGTCATGGCATTCCACTCGTTGGCGTAATAGGTGCCGTAAGTGTTGCCGTGCCAAACGAACAGTCCGCCCGGGCCAACTTCCTGCCTCGCAGCGGCAAAGGCTTGGCTGAAGCTCATCGAGTCGTTCACGCCCGTGGCCACATCCATGTCGTGGCCTTGGTAGTGCCCAGATACAGTCGGCGCTTGTTCTGGTTCCCCAATTTCCCCAATCTCATTGCCGTTTTCTGGCGCAATAGGGAACACATTCACTGGAGTCAAGACACCCAAAACGGCACCTGCCACGCCAGCCGCGCCGGCGATGCCTGCCATTTTGAAATCCCTCTTTTTCTTGTCCTTTGGGGCTTCGTCTTGCTTGGAATCCTGCTGCCTATCAAAAACCGTTTCGTCATTGCTCAAGGGCGCATTGCCTTGCTTTTCTTCCTTGACCTCGTTTTGGTCGTAAATCGTTTCTTCGTTCATGTCTTTAGAATATTTTGTGTTATTATTATTGATTATCAATTATTTATATAATTACCTAATATTTTGGCAGAGAATAAAAAATTTGAACCGCGAACTTCCTTCCATGTTCGAGGTTCTAGACTACCTACACCAAATTAAGAAAGCCCACGGTTCTCCGTGAGCATTCTCGCTTCCTTTTTTGGTGTTGAAATTGTCTAGATTTCGAACGACGGAATTAAAGCGAAAACGCTGTATTATATGCTATTATGTTTTACTTGCTTGCTATTTTTTCCAATGCTTTTTGTTGTACCATCATGTTAATTGCGGACAAAGATAGGAAAAATCCGCTTGCAAACCATTTTTTCCCAAAACAAAGAGGGTGAAAAAGGTCTGGAACCCTGTCTGAGAATCGAATATTTGACAACAGACCCGTATCCCCCTCCGAATAAATAGAAGAGGATGACTACTTTTTAGTCACCCTCCAACACTAAATTAAAACTATAAAATAAAAGAACTATCATTTCTTCTTTTTCTCCACGGGCATTGCCGCAAACTTGTAGATGCTCAACTGATGATACTCCTCGCCGGGCAGCAGCAGGGGCTTGGGCGACAAGTTCTCATGGTTGATGGCATCGGGGAAGAGTTGCGGCTCGAACGAAACGCCGTCGCGTGCATCGCTGGTGCCGATTTGCACTCCCACTTGGTCGCTCCACAATTGCACCTCGCGCCCGCTCTTGGGTTCGCCCAACGTGGCGCACCATGCATAGGACTTCGACGAGGACTTGTCAACGATCCAGTTGTGGTCGTAGCCTTTGCCGTTGGCAATCTGATTGTCGTCGGCATCATCGATGCGCTCGCCGATGAGGTGCTTCTCGCGAAAATCGAAAGGCGTGTTCTTCACGCCAGAGAAGTTGCCGTCGGCCACCTTCTGCGAATTGATGGTGGTCATGTATCTGGAGTTGATTTGCAACTCATGGTCGAGGATGCTGCCTTCGCCCTTCAAGTTGAACACGAGATGGTTGGAGAGATTGCACAACGTGGGAGCGTCGGAAACACCTGCATACCTGATTTGCAATTGGTTGTCGTGCGTCAAGGTGTACGACAAGGTCACATTGAGGTTGCCTGGGAAACCGTCTTGCCCGTCGGCGAAAAGGGCATGCATGGTGAGAATGCTGTCGTTGGCCGAAACCACGTCCCACACCATCTTGTCAGCTCCGATGAGACCACCATTGAGGGTGTTCTCACCGTCGTTCTTGGGCAACTGGTACTCAACGCCGTTCAAGGTGAACTTGCCGTTGGAGATGCGGTTGGCACAACGACCCACCACGGCACCCATATAGCGGTCGCCGCTGTTGTTCATGTACTTGTCGATATGGTCGTAGCCCAACACAACATCCACGTAGCTGCCACGGTGGTCAGGCATCCACAAGGCCACGATGCGGCCTCCGTAGTTGGTCACCTGCATCGTCAGAGAGCCGTTTTTGAGCGTATAAAGCGACACTGTCTTGCCATCGACTTCCTTGTTGAAGTTGGCGGCATCAATCAGTTTGACTTCTTTCTTTGGGTTGCAACCTGCTATCAATAAGGCGATTGCAAAAATCGATAATGCTTTTTTCATCTGTTTCGATTCCAAATTTTCAAGATTTAACTTCGATTTTGGGCGGCAAAAATACGAAAAGGGTTTCAACCTTGCAAACAGATTTTTATTTTGTCCTAACAACACCTTGATAATCAACCGTTTTATGTTTTTTCAAATATTCTATCAGCATTTCCTCGGAAGTTTTGTATAGGCTTTGTCCGTCGTCAATGCTCTCGATTCTGATGGTTGAGGCCATGTAGCTGTTGAACGCCACCTTATATATATTATGGGTGGAGAATCCGTCGGCTTCAATCCTCACGCCCTTGCCGTCGTCGCCAACGGCGTAGGTCATGCCCGAAACGTATGACGGATGGCCACCGTTTTTGCGGAAGGTGTTGAGGATGAACTTCTTCACCTGCTCGCCTGTCATTTGGAAGACGACGATTTCGTTGCCGAAGGGGTCGATGGTATAGACATCCTTGACGGTAATCGGGCCTTTCTTGAGGTGGTTTACTCTCACTCCACCCGTGTTTTGGAAGGCAAAGTCGGCACCACTCACCTCGCGTATGGCATCGGCCAGCATGCTTCCGATTTCCTCCGGCGTTTCGAACTTGGTCAGCGCCATCGCGATGGCCTCGTTCAGGTATGGCGCATCGTTGTAGCCATCAACCAGTTTCTTGATTTCTGCCTTTTCCTTTCTCACTTTATTGACATTCAACACGATAGCCTGTTTCCCTACCACCTTCCCTTCCTTCACTTGCAGTTTTACAAGCGTGGCGTTCTTCAGGTGCGAGCCTGACTGGGTGATGAGCACGCCGTTGGTTTCCGACGGATGCTCCACGAGTGTGTGGGTGTGTCCGCCAATGACAACGTCAATCCACGGATTGGCTTTGGCCAGTTCAAGGTCGTCCTCTAAGCCACAATGTGAGATCAAGACAACGACATCGTTCTGGTTTTCAAGATATTTGTATTTCGGGAGCACCTCTTTGGCGTTTTTGAAGCGCAGCTCCTTCAAGTTGTTGGGATGTGCGCCCGGAAGCCCTTCGCCCCTGATTTCTATCATGCCCACCACCGCAATTTTCACGCCGTTGCGTTCCAATGTCGTGAAAGGCTCGATGTCGAGTTTAAGTTTTTCGGGGATGATGACGTTGGCACAAAGGAAGCGGAAATCGGCCCGCTCGATGTCGGCTTGAAGGCAGTCCACACCGCCGTCCCATTCATGGTTGCCCACGGCTGAAAGGTCGAAGCCAGTGCGGTTCATCAGCTCAATGATGGGATAATTAACCGGATTGTACTGGTCGTTCACCGGATTGCCCGTGCGGTTGTCGCCAGCCGAGAACACCAACAGTCCGGGGTCTATGCCGCGCAGACTGTCGACAATAGCCGCCAACTGCGGGAAATACTCAATGGAGGCGTGCATGTCGTTCGTCGCCAAGATGTGAATCTCGCGTTTCTCGCCAAAGGTAGCGACGGCCAGCAGCAAAGCTACCGTCAAGAGCCATAGTTTCCTGTACATATCTGTCGTTTTTACAAGTGTTTCTTAAAGAACTGCAAGACGCGTTCCTGTGCTTTCAGCGGACAGCTGTGGGGGATGTCCCACAGTTCGGTCTCGAGTTTGTCGTCGGCACCCTGCGAGCGCCAGACGTCGTGCATGATAGCAAAAGCCTTCTCGACGCCCGGCACGGGGAACAGCTTGTCTTGCGCCCCGTTGATGAAGAGCATCGGCTTGGGACAGGCCAGCGAGGCCACATGCGGGTAGTCGAGCCAGCGGCGCAGACCCGGGAAGCAGTTGGCGAAGCCGCCGTTCTCGGTGCGCTTGTATTTGAACGACATCTGGTCGTCGGTGGTTGTGAGCCAGCAGATGGCAGCGCCGACCTTGATGCGGTCGCTCAGGGCCGCGAGCATCCACGCACGGTAGGCGCCCATCGAACAGCCCGTACAGCCTATGCGCTTAGGGTCTACCTCGGGCATCTTGGCCAGGAATTCCGTACCGCTGATGTCGTCGTAGGTCATATAGGCACTGAGGTCGATGCCGTACATCATCATATTGCCGGCAATCATGTCGTAGCGGTCGCGCCGGGGACCTTCCTCCTGACCGCGCTCACCCCACATCGGGGCATCGGCCGAGAAGACCACATAGCCGTGGCGCGCCAGGTAGTCGCCGAAGAACTGGCCTTCATAGAGCTGTGCAGCCCACTCGTCGGCATCCTTGATGACCGTGGAGTCCTCGCAGGCCAGCGGACGTATCATCTTCTCCTTGCCTATAAAGAGGTGGGCACCGTGGTCGTGCAGCACGTTGACAGCGGGGAACGGCCCCTTGCCGTCGGGAATGAGCACGTAGGCCGGCACGGTGTAGTAGCGCGACAGGCGGATTTCAATCTTCCGTGCCGTATAGCCGTCGCGCTTTTCCTCAGCTACTACCACGCTCCCCTCCTTCGAAGGGGCAGGGGGAGGCGTCAGCATACAGTCGAAGACCCGCTGGCGGGCGGCACGCCGCCACGCGTCGAAGTCCTTGATGGAGCTATTGCCCCACGCCATGGGGAACGTCAGGTCTTTCAGCAGCGAGTCGGCATAGGCCGGCAGGTTGCGCTTGAACTCAAACTTTGCGCGCTTTTGCGCGTTGACCTCGAGGTACGAGGTACGAGGTACGAGGTACGAGAATAGTAAGAGGACTGTCATCAATCCCCGGAGTACGAGCTGCAAATCACTTCTCGCACCTCGTACCTCGCACCTCGAACCTCGCACCTCGAACCCCGTACCTCGATATTTCATTGCACGTAGTCTAACTGTCGCTTCAGTGCCATTAGCTCGTCGCGCACGCCAATCAGGCGTGTCAGCACGTCGGCCGTCTTGTCGGCACCGTCGCGGTTGCTGTTAATAATCTTCTTGGCCGCAGCCAGCTTGAAGCCGCGAACCTTCACCAGGTTATGGATGAGCTTGATCTGCTCAATATCCTTCTCCTGATACTG
>ONVP01000003.1 GCA_900321315.1 uncultured Bacteroidales bacterium | reverse complement strand
ACAGCGACTTTGTCGATGCCCTGCCCGTAGCCCTGATGAAGCCCCTCAACGGTTCTGGTGCGCGAGGCATGATGCTCGAGTGCTTTGCCTCTCATGGTCCCGACTCGTTCGTAGGCCATCTGGCCAGTGTGTTGCAGGGCAGCACCGACACCACCTTCTACATTCTTGCCATCTACTTCGGCAGTGTGGGCATCAAGAAATACCGTCATTCGGTGACGTGCGGTCTGCTGGCCGACCTGGCCGGTATGATAGCGGCCGTCTGCTTCAGCTATTTCTTCTTTGCATAGTAAAAAATAAAATAACGAACAGTATATGAAAAAGAAATTATTATCGAGTCTATTGTTTTCGATGTGCTTGATGGGCGCCACTGCCCAGACCGAGATACGCGAGCACGTGGTGATGGACCATGGCAACCGAGCCGTGCGTGCCGATGCCGATGTCACCATCAGCCGCCCCGACCTGCTGCGGAACAAGCAGAAGTGCTTCATCCTGATGTCGAAAAAAGACTACTACCTCTACGTCTACGAGGTACAGGGCCGCGACACCGTTATGCTGGCCCGCTACGACTGCGCCTTCGGTCTTCGCGTGGGCAATAAGCAGAAGCGTGGCGACAAGAAGACCCCCAGCAGCACCATGCAAAAGCCGTTCAGCATCTCGCAGATTGCCAACGCCTCGACGTGGCGTCACGACTTTGGCGACGGTCGCGGCCCAATCTTGTCATACGGCCATTGGTTTCTGCGCCTGCTGACGCCGGGCTTCTCAGGCATCGGCATACATGGGAGCACCAACAACGAAAGCTCCGTTCCGGGACGCGACAGCGAAGGCTGCATCCGCCTGCCCGACAGCGACTTGCTCGTGCTGAAGGAACGCTACGCCTACAAAGGCATGAAAGTGTTCGTCAAAGGTGAGGAAGAGGGCCTGAAACCGTTTGAGAAAAAGTATTACTGACGCTCGGAGTTGTAGGCCAAGTCAGGCCAACGGCCACAAAAACATTGGGCGGCCCGTCCGGGCCGCCCAATGTTTTTGTGGTTAGTTGTGTTGTCGCTTATCTGCTGCCACGGGTCGAGGTGGAACTGCCGCTGCGGTTGGAGCCTGATGAGCTGCGGGTTGAGTTGCTGGAGCTTCTGCCGCTGCTGGAGCCGCTGCTTGATGTGCCTGATGAGGAGCTGTTGCTTGGGCGGCTCACGCTTCCGCTGTTGCTATTTCCGCTCGGGCGGCCGCTGTTGTTGCTTGGGCGACTGACGCTTCCGTTGCTGTTGGTTCCGCTGCTGTTGTTATTGCTTGGGCGGCTGACATTGCCCGTGTTGTTGTTCGGTGCAGGTGCGTTGCCGCTGTGTCCTGAGCTCATGCTACCGGCGTTGGCCTTGGGCCTGACAGTGGCTGAAGGTGCCGTGGTGCCGCTGTTATTGTTGGGTGCGGGCGGATTGTTGTTCCAGTTGTTGTTTGCCGGATAGCCGCCGTTGTTGCTGTGATGGTTATAGGTGTGGTGCATCGGGTTCATCGGGGGTGGGGGAGTGGCAGGGGCATAACCATGTGCGTTGGGCGGAGGCATCGGCGGGCGGAAGCCGTCGTAGTAGTAGCGGTAGGTGCCAGGACGCGTGTAGTAGCGCGGGCGCGGTGGCAGGGTGACCACCACCCAGCGCTCGTCGCGCCGACCGTCCCAGTAGAAGCTCAACGGCTCGAAGTATTCGAAGGTGGTGAACGAGTAGAGTTCGTCGCCCAATTCGTAGTAAGGCATGATGGTGTAGGCGCGGTAGGGGTTGATGCGGTAAGATGGAATCTCGACGGCAACCCTCTTGATGCGCCCGGGGCACACCTTCACATACTTGTTGGCGTAGTAGTGGCCGTTGTCGGGATCAAGGTAGAGGTAAATGTCGCCCCTGTAGGTATAGTCGCCAATGTTCTGTACGTCGTAGTAGATTGTGATGGAGTTGTAGTTGTAAACCATCACGGGCTGCGACACCAAGGCGAGTTCGGGCGGGTAGCCGTTGGCTGCTTTTGCTGCGATGGCTCCTGTCACCAACAGGAGGGTCATCAGGATGTTTTTTGCTTTCATGGTGTTTTTGTTTTAATGGGTTTAACTTCCGTTAGGTTCGTTTGTCGGTTGATACTGCCAAAATCGTGCCAAAGTTTCCCGTTGGGGAGAATGAAGTGGCACTATGGCCAAGCCGTTCCCCAAAAGGAAGCTCTTACTTCTTCTTTTTCTTTATCCTCGTCACCTTTCCATAATCGATTTCAGGGTGTTGCGCCAAGTATTCGAGCATCATGTCATTGGAGGTGCGGAAAGTCGAAGTGCCTTCGTCTTCGTGCTCATAGTCGAACACCGAGGACATGTAGCTGTTCATCACCACATTGTATTTGGCGTTCATGTTTAGGGGCTTTCCGTTCTCCAATTTCACTTTGATGTCGGTCATCTCGCCGTTGTCGTCCACTTTGTAGGAGTAGGAGCAGCCGGAGCAGTAGATGGGGCCGTGGTCGGTGACGAAGCAGCACTTCATCAGGCGGATGATTTCCTCGCCGCTGAGGCTGAATTGGACGATTTCGTTGTCGAAGGGGTCGAGGGCGAGAACGTCTTTCATGGTGACGGGGCGTGCCGCAAGGGTGTCGTAACGCACCCCGCCCGGGTTTTGGAAACCCATGTCGGCGCCGGTGCCGTGGCGGATGGCATCGGTCATCAGGCAGCCGAGCGACTCGCGGCTCTCGATGGGCGTGAGGTTGGTGGTCACCACCGTGTGGAAATATTTGTTGCTGTTGTAGCCGTCAACCAAAGCCTGCACCTTCTCGTTGCGCCTCGGGAAATCCTTGACGGAGAGCAATTCCGACTGCACATCGACGAGCTTGCCATTGTGGAAGGTGAAGGTGCTGAGTGTCACGAACTTGACTTTGGCTTCGGCTTGAGTGACGAGCACGCCGTTGATGGTTTGCTTGTCGGCCACGCGGGTGTGGCTGTGTCCGCCGAAGATGGCATCCAGCTGTGGGAACTTCTCCGCCGTTTCGCGGTCTTCCTCATAGCCGCAGTGCGAAACGAGGAACAGCGCGTTGCAGTCGTCGCGAAGTTTCTCGATGTATTGGGGCAGCACTTCCTCAATCGGGACAAAATGCGACCCGACGCAGTTTTTCGGGTGCGAGTCGGGCAGGCCGTTCAGTCCAAGCTGTATGCCGCCTATCACGCCGATTCTCAATCCGTTGCGTTCAAAGGTGAGGTAAGGATAGTTGTTGGACATTTTCAGTGTGTCGTCGAAGGAGACGTTGGCGCACACGAAGGGGAAATTGGCCCAAGTGAGCGCATTGCGCAGGGCGATGGGGCCGCCGTCCCATTCGTGGTTGCCCAAGGTTGACAAGGTGAAGCCGACTGCGTTCATCAGCTCATAAATGGGCTTCGACGGATCGGCATAGCGGTCGTTGATGGGGTTGCCTGAGCGGTTGTCGCCCGCGCCAAACAGCAACAGGTTGGGGTGGGCCGCACGCAGGCTGTCCATCAAGGCCGCAAATTGGGGGAAGTTGTCGATGTTGGCGTGCATGTCGTTGGTCGAAACGACATAAATCTTTTGCTCCTTGGGGCCGCATGCCGCAAGGAACATCGCGGCCACGAAGGAAGCCAGCAAGAGTTGGGAAGCTTTTCTCATGGCGTTCAGAAATCAAAGATTCAACGAAGTCGATTTCACATAAACCTTGGAGTTGGCACGCAGCGAGCCGTCGAGGTCGACAAGGTTGCCGTAGGCATCTCTCACTTCGAGGTCTTCAAGATTGAGAGGCAGGCTGTTGGCACGGCAATAGGCCAGCACCACTGATTTCACTTTCGCACCACAATAGGTGCGCACTTCGGTGTCGTTGACGAAAGCTTTCATTGTCTTGATGTGTTGTTCGGTTATATTTGTTGTTCACTTGTAGGGCGGCCGCACCGTGGAAACCACGGCTAAGCAGAGGCAAAATTACGGTTTTTTGTCAAAGTTTTGCAATCACCCTGAAAATTTCCTTAATTTTGCAGCCAATTAATCCTAACTAAATCGGACGCATTATGAAAATGGAAGGCAGAAGACAAAGCTCCAATGTGGAAGACCGAAGAGGTCAGAAAACAGCAATGGCCGCAGGTGGCCTTGGCATTGGAGGTATTCTTATTTATTTGTTGATCAGTTTTTTGTGTGGCGACCCGAGCCAAGTGGTTCAGATGCAGTCGCAAACCGAACAGTCGCCAACAGAAAGATATATCGAGCCTGAATGGGAAGAGGAACTCAGGATTTTCGCCAGTCAGGTTTTGGCGGGCACCGAAGACGTGTGGACTGAGCAATTCAGGAAAATGGGCAGAACCTACAATGCCCCCAAGCTCGTCATCTTCAACGACGCTGTCAAATCGGGCTGCGGCAACGCCACCTCGGCGGGCGGTCCTTTTTATTGCTCTGCTGACAAAAGTGTTTACATCGACCTGAGTTTCTTCAGGAACATGAAGGACGAGATTGGCGCGGACGGCGACTTTGCCTACGCCTACGTCATCGCCCACGAGGTTGGCCACCACGTGCAGAACGAACTCGGCATTTTGGGTGAGGCGCACCAGCAAATGGCTCAATATGGCCGCAACACGCCCAAGTCGAACGAGGTGAGCGTGCGCCTCGAGTTGCAGGCCGACTTCTTCGCCGGCATTTGGGCTCACCACGACAACAAGATGTTCGGTTCGCTCGAGGACGGCGACATAGAGGAAGCCCTCAACGCGGCCTCCAAAATCGGTGACGACTACCTCCAAAAACAGGCCTACGGACGCACCGCGCCCGAAACCTTCAACCATGGCACTTCGGCGCAACGCTCGCGCTGGCTCAAGAAAGGCCTCCAAACGGGCGACATTGGCCAAGGCGACACTTTCTCGCCAAGCTACAGCTCGCTGTAAGCCAACGAGCTTTCCAACATTCGTAACAACCCAACCAGATGCACAAGATCTTTCTGCCTCTCTATCGTTTTTTTGAATGTCGTAAATGGCTGATGCATAGTGTCTTGATTGTTTCAGCGGCGATATTTCTCTTTTTTGGCCTGAAGCTCCACTTCGAGGAAGACATCTCCAAACTGCTGCCCGAATCAAGCGTGGAAAGCCAGCTGGCCTTCGGTTCCATCCAATTGAAAGACAAGGTTTATATCCAAGTGACCTCCGCCGACGGGAAACTCAGTCCCGAAACATTGGCCGAGCGCATCGACGGCTTTGTCGAACTGCTGTTTGAGAAAGACGCTGACAACCATTTCATTTCCAATGTTTTGCATGAAATGGAACCCGAAACGGCCATCAACGCCTTGGACTTCGTGTTGGAGCATATTCCCTCGTTCATCGACACTGCGGCATACCGCGATTTTGAGAAGGCGATGGAAGCCGAGGCCGTGGAGAAGCAGATGTGGGTGAATTACAATATGATGATGGAAGACGAAACGGGCGACGCCACGCAAGCCATTGCCTACGACCCGCTCAACCTGCGCGGCGCCGTGCTGGGAGAGGCCATTGAAGGTGCCATAGGAAGCGTGAACGTCATCGACGGGCATTTGTTCAGTCCCGACAGCACCGTGGCCCTGGCCTATCTCGCTCCGGCCTTCCGCTCCCTTGATTCGAGGGCTTCGACCAACTTCTCCAAGATGCTCTCGAAGGCGCAAAAGGAGTTTGAGGCCGCACATCCCGACGTGAAAGTGCATGCACACGGCGACCCCATCGGCAGCGTGTCGAACGCAGGCCGCATCCGCGCCGACCTTGTCTTGACGGTGGGCATCTCCATCGTCCTGATACTGATACTTATCGGACTCTGTTTCAGGAGTTTGTCGTTCATTTGGGAAATGCTGCTGCCCATCATCTATGGCGCGGCGTTCTCCATGGCCTGCATCTATTGGCTCAAAGGCGGGATGTCGCTCATGGCACTTGGATTGGGTGCAATCGTGCTGGGCGTGGCCATCAGCTATTGCTTGCATGTGCTTATCCACCATTTCTTTGTCGGCGACCCCGAAAAGTTGCTGGCGGACGAGTCCACGCCGGTGTTCTTGGGCTGCATCACCACCGTGGGTGCTTTTTGCAGTCTGCTGTTCACGGAAAGCGACCTGCTCCGCGACTTCGGCCTGTTTGCTTCTTTCGGACTGTTGGGCAGCACGATGTTTGCCCTCATTTTCTTGCCGCATTTCCTGTCGAAACGCCATGTTGATGCCAACGACAAGACCTTCCGTCGCCTCTCGCGCCTCAACAACCTGCCTTTCGACAAGAAACCGTGGTTCCTCGCGCTGATTGTGGTCATCCTCGCGGTGGGCATTATTTTCTCTCCTAAAGTGAAGTTTGACAGCGACTTGCGCAACCTCGACTACAACTCGCCCGCCGAAACCGAGGCCGAATCGCTCTTCAACGCGAAGAACAACGACGGCTTCTTCCATCTCTACTTCGCCACCGTCAGCACCGACATCGACGAGGCTTTGGAGGCCGACAAGTCGCTGATGATACTGCTCGATACGCTGAAACAGCAGGGTTTTGTCCACAACTATACCGACATGATACCCAAACTGTTCGTCACGCAAGCCGACCAAGAGCAACGCATCGCCGCATGGAACGCCTACTGGACCGACGAGCGCAAAGCCGAGGCAATCCGCATGATCGACAAGGGTGCGAAGGACTTTGGCCTCGACCCGATGATGTTCTACGAGTTCAAGGACCTGCTTGATGCCGAATATGAACCCGCCTCGCTGATGGAAAGCGGCGTGATTCCCGACAACCTTTTGGGCAACTTCATCGAATGTAACGCCGACAACCAATACATGATTTTCACCGATGTGGCCATGCGCTTCGACGAAAAGGACATCGTTACCGACGAGCTGGTCACCAACCCCAAGACCTTCGTCCTAGAGCCGTTCTATTACTGCAAGAGCATGGTGGAGGTCATCCACGACGACTTCAACATCGCCGTGTGGATTTCGTCGCTCTTCGTGCTGATTATCCTGCTGGTTTCGTTCCGCAACATCATCACTGCCCTCCTTTCTTTCCTCCCGATGGTGCTCAGCTGGTTTATGGTACAAGGCTACATGGCTTTGCTCGGCCTTGAGTTCAACCTCATCAACATCATCATCTCGACCTTCATCTTCGGCGTGGGCGTGGACTACAGCATCTTCATCACCGAAGGCCTGCTTTCCGAGGCCCGAACGGGCAGCCGCGACATCCTGACTTGGCACAAAATCGCCATATTCTTCTCGGCGGCCATCCTTGTCATTGTGGTGGCATCGTTGCTCTTTGCAGTGCATCCGGCCATTCGCAGCATCGGCCTCATCACCCTTATCGGCATGGCCTCGACGATTATGATTTCCTACTGTTTGCAGCCGTTTGCGTTTAGGCAGCTGATGAGATGGTCGTGGTATCGGAAGAGTGTAATGAAAAATAAAATTAATGAAAATCAATAATTTAGATAGCCAAACCTTCGCCACCATGCTCCGCCAAGGCGCGGTGCAGTTGGGGCGCGACAAAAAGGTCATCAACGACCTGAACGTGTTCCCCATCCCCGACGGCGACACGGGCAACAATATGCTCATGACCCTCAAAGCGGGCTGCGCGGCCTTGAAAGACAATATGGGAACGCTCTCCGAATTGGCTTCTGCGGCTTCTTCGGGGATGTTGCTCGGCGCAAGAGGCAACTCCGGCGTCATCCTTTCGCGCATTTTCGCAGGCTTGGCAAAAGGCCTGAAAGACATGGTGGAAGCCGACACAAAAGCCTTCGCCAAAGCCATGCAAGCGACTGTGGACGAGGCTTATAAGTCGGTTCCTGTTCCCGTAGAGGGCACCATCATCACCGTGTTGCGCGAAGGCGCGGCAGGCGCGGATGCTTGCGGCGACCTCACCCATTACTTTGAAACCCTATTGGAGGCCATGCAAACCTCACTCGACCACACGCCCGAACTGCTTCCCGTGCTGAAAGACGCTGGCGTGGTGGACAGCGGCGGCGCGGGCTTGTTGAGCATTTTCCGTGGCATGAACGACGCGCTGAACGGCAACATCTCCGACGAGGAAATCGCCCCAACGACGGCCTCGACACCGACCGTAGAACTCGACAAATTCACCGAAAACAGCACCCTTGAATTTGGCTATTGCACTGAGTTTCTGCTCCGTCTGATGCGCTCCAAAGTCGATTTGGACAGCTTCGACGAAGCGCAAATCATTGACTACTTAAATAAGGTGGGCGAGTCGGTGGTGGCTTTTCGCGAAGGCACTATCATTAAGGTGCATGTGCATACTTTCACGCCGGGCGCGATTCTCAACGAAATGCAGAAATACGGCGAGTTCCTGACCCTCAAAATCGAGAACATGGCACTGCAACACCATCAATCGACCAACCAAGACAACGCCTCGTTCAAGACACCGCCCAAGAAATACGGCGTGGTGACGGTGGCCTCGGGCGAAGGCCTCATAAACGCTTTTCGCGAATTTGGTGCCGACGAGGTGATTGCAGGCGGTCAGACGATGAACCCCGCGACACAGGACTTTTTGGATGCCTTCGCGAGAATCAACGCGCAACACATCCTCGTCTTCCCCAACAACAAGAACATCAAGATGGCCGCCGACCAAGCCGCCGAACTTCATAAAGGCGCTGATATTCATGTGCTTCCGTCGGCCACCATCGGCGAAGGCTACTACGGCATCGGTTCCATCGACAAAGATAATCCTAACGTCGAGGAGGTCATTTCGAGTGTCACGGAAATCATGCAGTCCGTGGTAACGGGCATGGTCTCCACCGCCATCCGCGAGGCCGAAGGCGACCAAGTGAGCGTCCACACGGGCGACTTTGTCGGCTACAGCGGCAAACAACTCCTTAGCGACAGTCCCGACCGCAAAACCGCCGCCAAAGCCCTCATCGAGCGCCTTGGTGCCGCCTCCCGCGATGTGATGCTCATCTTCTTCGGTGAGCAAGTCCCTCAAAATGAAGCAGAAAGCCTCTTCGCCGACCTGCAAACCCAATACAAGAACCTTGAAATTATGTTGAACAACGGCGCACAGCCAGTTTATGATTATATTTTTGTGCTATGCTGACATTCTTTAGCGACACCGATTGCGACATCACTCCCAAGGAGTGCGCCGCATACAACATCAAACTCATTTCGATGCCTTACACCGTGGGCGAACAGGTGATTTATCCCTACATCGACTTCGACGAGTTCGATTCCCACAAGTTCTACGACATGCTCCGCGCCGGCACCATGCCGACCACCAGCGCGATGAGCGAAGAGGTTTATACCCAGTACTTTGAGCCTGAATTTGCCGCCGGAAACGACATCCTCTATGTGCATTTCTCATCGGGCACTTCCAACACTTTCACCATCATGCATCAAGCGTTGGAGAAACTGAAGGCGAAGTATCCCGAGCGCAAATTCTATGAAGTTGACACGTTGGGAATCAGCGCATTGTGCTACAATATTGTCCTCGAAGTGGCCGACCTGCTGAAAGCGGGCAAGACCGCCGAGGAAATCGTGGAATGGGCCAAGGTGGAAGTGCCGAAATTCCCGATGTATTTCTTCGCCGACGACCTGAAGTTTTTCCGTCGCAGCGGTCGCGTGAGCGGCTTGGCGGCCACCATGGGCGGCTTCATCGGCATTCGGCCCATCATCTACCTCAACGACGAGGGCAAGATGGTGAGCATCGGCAAGGAAACGGGCCGCGCCAAGGCCATAGCGCGTTTGGTGCAATATGTCGAAGACCTCGGCGAGGACGTGAAAGCCCACCGTGTGGTCATCGGCCACTCTGACTGCCCCGACATCGCCGCCGAAGCCGAAAGACAACTGAAAGAGAAGTTCGGCCAAGACCTGAACGTCATCACCACCGTCGTCAATCCCACCATCGGCAGCCACTGCGGGCCTAATGGCTTGGGGATTTGTTTTCATGCCAAACATCGTTGATGCGAGGTTTTTGGTCGCCAAATGAAAGTCAATAATCAAAAATTTCACTATCTATTTTGTATATTACAAAAAAGATAGTAATTTTGCATCGAAAACAGATAGTGAAAGGAACAGTTATGGAAAATCCGTTTGCACTTGTGCCGTATGTGTCGAAAGACCTTTTTTGCGACCGAGAGAAAGAAACCGAAACCGTTTTGGAGTACCTCCTCAACGGCTCCAACGTGACCTTGATTTCGCCGCGCCGCTACGGAAAAACAGGGCTGATTTATCGTGTGTTTGACGAAATCAAGCAACGAAAAATCGATGTAAATACCTGTTACGTTGATATTTACGCCACAGAGAAGTTGGAAGACTTTATCAAGACTTTTTCCGAGGCGGTGGTTACCTCCTTGGACAGGAAAAAAGGTGCCAAAGCCTTTCTCCAGTTCTTGGGTGGCTTGCGCCCGATGTTGAGTTACAATCCTCTCACCGGCAATCCCGAACTGACGATGACTTTCCTATCTGATTACGAGAAGCGGTACACCCTTGCGTCCATATTTGAGTTCCTTGAGAAGTTGGACAAAAAGACCATTGTGGCCATCGACGAGTTCCAGCAGGTGAGGAAATACGGCAACAATATGGAGGCTTTGCTGCGTTCCTACATACAGCCGCTGCGGAATGTGCAGTTTGTCTTTTGCGGGAGCAAGAAACACCTTATGGCTGAGATGTTTACGGATGCCCGAAGCCCGTTCTATGAAAGCACGCGTTGCCTTTATCTCGAGAAAATTGATAGGGAAATCTATGCGGATTTCATCGTGAGGATGTTCGATAAAGGGAAGAAAACCATCTCCGACGAAGCTGTCGATTTCATCCTCGATTGGACCAAAGCGCACACGTTTTACACCCAATCGCTGTGCAACCATGTGTTTTTGAAAAGCGGGAAAAACATTGGTTTACAGGATGTTTTGTTGTCAGCGCGACAACTCCTCATCGAAAATGAACAGACTTTCTTCCAATGGCGCGACCTGCTCACCCCGTTGCAATGGAACTATCTGAAAGCCGTGGCCAAGGAGCAAGCCGTTGATAAGCCGTTTGCAACGAGTTTCATCCAAAAATACCACATCGGCACTTCGGCCAATTCAAGCAGAATTTTGGAAGCCTTGCTTGACAAGGAACTCATCTTGGCCACCTCGACCGAAGACGGCGTTGCGTATAGTGTTTATAACGTGTTCCTTTCGCGGTGGTTAGAGGCGCAATAAGGGTTATTCCACCACGATTTTCCGTGTTTCACCGCTCAATGTCACGAAATACAACCCTTGCGGCAATTCCACCTTTGCTTTGCTTTCAATCTCTTTGGTCAAAACGATTTGGCCGAGGGCATTTGCAATGGTCATAGTGCCTGAGCCTTCAATAACCATGTAACTTTTAGTAGGGTTAGGATAAACCTTAAAAGTACTTCTGTGGTTTTCGCACAAATGGTCGTAGGGCAATGTGCAAAACACCGCCTCAGGACTCGTGGGCGAGGCATAATGCGACCGCGTTTCCATTTTGCGCTGCGTGAAAGTATAGGAAGTGTTTGGCGTTAAGTCTTCGAATACAGGAAACTCTTGCCATTCGCCGCCGTCCATTTTGTACTCGCAACCTTCAACGGCGACAAGGGTAATGCTTGTTTCCGTGTTGCTCTCCATTTGCGGTGCTTCAGGCATGGCTTGTTCCGCCTTTTTCACTGGTCCGACAAAAGGCGAAGATACAGCCCCAACGCAATTCTCAGCGGTAATTTGCACGCAAATTGTTTCCTCTATATCCAATTCGGACAAAGTATAAGTCTGGAATACTGCACCTTCAATGTCCGTAGTGTCTCGTCGCCATTGGTAACTCAATTCGCCCAAGTCGGGAATGGAAGGCGTTGAACCTAAATCCGTTACGGCGGTCAATGTTTGCCCAAAAACAGGCTCACCCTCAATCTTGACTTCCCCAATTAATAATGGTGTAATGCTATCATTTAACAAATTTTCAATCGCGCCGTATGCATTCAATCTTCTACCAGAGGCAACTAAACCGTCAAGAGAAGGCAGATGGTCGGCACCATCGAAAAGAGATTGCTTCACTGAAAGACAGAAATTTGCGGGGTCGCTTTTGCAGGCCTGCATCATTTCCTCGGGCAGGGCGGCATACATCAGCGCAATGGTTCCAGAGACTTGCGGAGTGGCCATCGAGGTTCCGGTGGAGTTGCCATAGTTGCTGTTGGGCGTTGTGGAATAGATGCTTGTGCCTGGTGCGCCAAGGTCGATGTTTTCGATGCCATAGCCTGCGCTGCCATATTTCACATCTTGCGAAGTGGTGTTGGTGATGCCAATCAGATAGTTGCCCGGACAGGCAGACGGCACATCGCCGACCACATCGACATTCACGTTCAAGTTGGGGCAGGCACCGCAACTCAATATGCCGACATTGCCCATTTCTTCGTACATCGAGCACCAGATGGGATAGTTGTCGGGATTGCCGTAATCGACGCCAAAGGATGAATTGGTGGCCACGATGAAAGCGCCTTCTTCGCCGTTGGTTTCATTGTAGCGGGCACGCATTTCCAAAGCGTAGGAATAGGCCTCCACCACGATGGATTCGTTGCTCGAACTCCCGCAAATGGACAGGACCTTCACGTTCCAGTTCACGCCACAAACGCCTTTTCCGTTGTCGCCAACCGCCCCGATGATGCCTGAAACATGGGTGCCGTGATGGTTGGCGCCGACATTTCCATTGTGGTTGTAGGCATTCCAGCCACGATAGTCATCGACATAACCATTGCCATCGTCATCGATTCCGTTGTTGGGAATTTCATCGAAGTTTATCCAGCAATTCAGGTCTTCGTGTCCCCAATCAGCGCCACCATCAATGACAGCCACAACGATAGTATCACCCGTTGCCGTAACGCCGCCCGTGGTGAACTCCTCCCATGCTTGCGGCAGGCTCATTATGGCTGGAGCCCATTGTTGGCCAAAATAAGGGTCATCGGGAATTGCTTCGCGCAACACGATGTTGGTGTGGTTGTTTTGAATGACCCGCACATTTGCATTAGTGGTCAAGTGGCGCATCTTTTCTTCTCTTGGCTCCTTACTGTCTACAATTTCAAAAAGCCAGATATTCAGCCTTTTGGACAACTGCCTTTTCGGAACAATTCCAGCATTGGAGTTGGCGGCAAAAGTCAGTGCATCCACATTTTGCTCCAACCAGATAATGAATTCGTTTTCTACGGAAGTTGAACTTTCAGCGTTGGTGTTTTGCTCTTATTGTTGATTTAATGCTTGATTTCATGGTAATTTTGTTTTTAGAATTTCTGTCAGCAAAAGTAGTAAAATTTTCTGATAATTAGGATTTTCTGAATATCAATAGTTTCTTGACAAAAGTGTCAAGTTTCGCTTGTCAGTTTCATTTTTTGGCGGTAATCAGTATATAGTTCGAAAAAATCGAAATCCATGATTTCGCAGATTTTCCACAAGGTATCGGTATAAATCCAAGGATTATCGAAGATGCCGTACACATTCTGCCGCGAGCATTTCAATTGGGCGGCAAACCAAGTAACACTCCGCCCTTGTCGAGCGAGCTCTTCTTTAATAAGGTGTCCGATATGTGGTGCTTCGTGCGTGTCCATGACGTTGGTTTTCAAGCATGAAAAAAGCGTGGAATTTATCTCTTGCTTGAACATCAGGGCTTCCACACCCCACTCATCTAACAAGTTATTCCACGCCGTGGCACACACGGCATTTAATAACTAATTCTTGATGAGTGTACCCTCAAAGGAGAGCATTGTGGAAGGTTTGATGTTCAAGAACTTGTTACAAACGCTAGTATTTTGTTATTTATGTAATTACTGGGGTTTCTTGTATTTAATTTGTTGATTATTAGCTGGTTTATTTATTTCTTGGGCTTTGTCCAAACATTGTTCTTTCGCTATGGCGATAGCTCGTTGCAGTTTTTCGGCAAGTAGTTTCTTGTCAGGCAGCTGGGTGTAGTATTGTGCTACCTTTATTGGGCTATTATCATCTAGCATCAAGTATTCAATGTGTTCAGTGTTTCCTTCGCTGCACAAAATCAAGCCTATGGGCGATTCCTCTCCTTGTTTTCTTTCATTCTTGTCAAGATAACGCAGATATAGCAACATCTGCCCTTCATGCTCGGGCTTGAACTTCCCAAGTTTCAAATCAATGGCCACCAAACGATGTAAAGAGCGATGATAGAAAAGTAGGTCTATGTAATAATCCACGGCATCAACAGTAATACGCTTCTGCCTGCCCAAAAATGCGAAATCCGTTCCCAACTCACAAATGAAATCCTGCATTTGCGCAACGATAGCCGATTCCAAATCCTTTTCCGTAAAGAAGTCAGGCAAGCCCAACATGTCAAGGAAATAACTGCTGCGGAAAACCAAATCGGGTTGCAAGGTGTTTTCTTCTTTCAACTGCGAAAGTTCTTGCTTTATCAGTTCTTCTGGCTTTCTGCTGATGGCCGTTCTTTCGTACAATTGTGCATCAATTTTCGCATCGAGTGTCCGGGTATCCCAATGCTCAATGCGGCACATCTCCATGTAAAACTGTCGTTTGAGCGGGTCTTCTACGAACATCAGCGACCGCAAGTGCGTCCAAGTGAATTGTCTCCGCACTGCGTATACAATTTCTTCCTCGGAAAAAGTATACGCGGCGCGTATACAATGTACCAATGTCCTATCACTCCATCCATTACCGTACTTATCAGTAAGTTTCCGCGCCAAATTCTTGACAACTTGTTTGCCGTATTCCGCCCGCTGGTTGTATAAAACATCTTCCTTTATGCGCTTGCCAACATACCATTTTGTCAGGCAAATCTCCGAATTGACATGAACGGCTATGTGCTTGCGTGCATTGTCAATAATGCCGCAAACATCCGAAAACAAAAGGCTCTCGTCCGGATTGCCTGTCTGTATCAATTCTGCTTTAGCCATTGTCTGTATAATATGGTTTCTCTCACCCTGCAAAAATAAACATTTTCAGTTTAATCAACGCATTTCCCAAAGATTTCAAAAGAATTGCCTATTTTTGCACTCCTCCTTCAAAGGGGGTGCCCGAAGGGTGGGGGATTAACTATACAAACAAATAAACAACTGAGCAACTGCATATTAAAATGGTAACCATAGAAGAAGTCAAAACCAAAAAACAGCAAAAGGAGTTCATCGACTTTCCGCTGAAACTCTACAAGGGCAACCCGTACTACACGCCACCCTTGTACATGGACGAGAAGAAAATCTTCCGTAAGGACTTTGTTTACAACGATATGTGCGAATCCGTCCACTTCAACGCCTACAAAGACGGCAAGATGGCAGGGCGCATTTCTGGCATCCTGCAACGCGCCGCCAACGAAAAGACGGGCAAGAAACAAGTGCGCTTCAACCACTTCGATGTCATTGAGGATGAGGAAGTTGCACAAAAACTGCTCAAGACCGTGGAAGACTGGGCCGTCAGCAAGGGCATGAACGAAGTGGTAGGACCGTTGGGCTACTCCGATCTCGAGCGCGAAGGCCTGCTGATTGAGGGTTTCAACTATCCCGCCACCTTCGAGGAGAGCTATAACTATCCTTATTATCAGACCTTTATCGAGAATTACGGCTACCAAAAAGATGTGGACTGGACGGGTAGCCGCCTGCGCGTTCCCAAGGACTACGACGGCGAGGTGGATAAGTTGGCCGCTTTCGTGATGAAACGCTACAACCTGCACCTCGGCACGGCACGCAACACCAATGAATTCCTCAAGAAATACGCCGACGGCATCTTCGAATTGCTTGACAAGTCCTACGAACTGCTTTACGGCACCGTGCCTTTCACCGAAGGCATGAAAAAGATGATGATTGACAACTTCCGATTGGTCATCAACGTGAAAAACGTGGCCGTCATCCTCGACGAGAACGAGAAGATGATTTGCTTCGGGCTGACTTTCCCCGGCATCGCCGACGCGGTGAGACCTTCGGGCGGAAAACTGACACCGCTTACATTAATAAGGCTGCTCAAGACCCTGAGAAAGCCCGATGTCATCGACCTTTGCCTTCTCGGTGTGGAACCCGAATGGCTCAACCGTGGCGTGAGCGTCATCGTTTCCGCCGAATTGATGAAGATGCTCCGAAATGTGAAATACGCGGAAACCAACGCCAATTTGGAGGAGAATTACGCCATCCAAAATCAATGGAAACGGTTTGATGAAGAGAAGATTAAACGCAGACGTTGTTATGTGAAAGTGTTAAGTGTGTAGTGTTGAGTGTTGAGTGTGTAGTGTTTAGAGTTTAGAGTCAGTTTAGAGTTTAGAGTTGAGAGTTTTGGGAACCCCGTAGGGGTGACGGGATATTAGGCAGGCGGTGCAAACCCCTGCCGACAAAAACGAAAACAAAACAGGAACCCCGTAGGGGTGACAGTAAAACAAAGACACAAAAATGATCAAAATAATAATCGATTGTTTCGGCGGCGACCATAGCCCCGAGGCCAACGTGGACGGCGCCTTGGCCGCCATGGCCAAAATGCCCGACCTACATCTCATCCTGACTGGCGACGAAGCCACCTTGCAAAACTACTTGAAGGCCAAGACCTACAACGCTTCACGCCTCGAAATCGTCCACGCTCCAGAGATCATCGGATGCGAGGAACGCCCCATCGATGCCATCCGACTGAAACGCGAAAGTTCGATGATCAAGGCCGTGCGCCTCTTGCGCGACCGCGACGACATCAACGCGATGGTCAGCACGGGTTCCACTGGAGCTTTGGTCGCTGCCGCCCTGACCCGCATTGGGCGCGTGAAAGGTGTGATTCGTCCTGCCTTCTGCCCGATTCTGCCCACTATGGACGGCGGCATCGTCGGGATTTGCGACAGCGGCGCCAATGTGGAGGTCACGCCGGAGCATTTGCGGCAATTCGCCATCATGGCAAGCCTTTACATGGAGAAAGTCTATAGCATTGAAAAACCGCGAGTTGCATTGCTCAATGTAGGAAAAGAAGCAGAAAAAGGCGACGAAATCCGACAAAAGGCACACTTTTTGCTGAGTGAAACGCCCGAAATCCATTTTGTGGGCAACATGGAGAGCCGCGACCTGCTTTCGGGCAATTATGACGTGGTGGTGTGCGACGGTTTTTCGGGCAACGTGTTGGTGAAAACGACGGAAGGAACCGCCCTCGAACTGCTGAAAAAGCTGAAAAAGGACATCTATTCGAGAACCATATATAAAATAGGTGCCCTGCTGATGAAGCGGATGTTCATGGAAGAAAAGGAGTTCATGAACTACCAAAACTACGGCGGCAGCGTTCTCCTCGGCACCTCGAAAACGGTGGTGAAAGGCCACGGCTCAAGCAAAGCGACGGCAGTGGAAAAGTGCATCGAGCAGGCCTACAAGATGGAAGTCAGTGCTTTGTCAGCGAAGATGGAGGAAATCATCATGCGCTACGAGCATTACGAATATTGAATCTTTGAATTTTGAATTTTAATCTTGAATTATATGTACGAAGAAGTAAAAACCATCCTTGCGCGACAGTTGCGCATTGCGCCCGAGCGGGTCACGCTTGAGGCCCAAATCAAGAAAGACCTCGGCGCCGATTCCGTGGATATTTTACAGTTATTAATGCGCCTCGAAGACGATTATGGCGTGGTCATCCCCGACCAAGAATTGGCCAAATTCGAGACCGTTGGCGATGTTGTTCAATTTTTAGACAATTTACCGAAATGAAACATATCACATTGATTATCATTGCAATGCTCCTCTCCGCTGGAGCCATCGCACAACAAAAGTACGACACCGATTTCACCCAAACCAAGGTGATGAAAGTCTCAGGCAAGACCACCAACAAGGCGGGACACATCCTTTTTGACGGAAACGACCAACTTTCCATGACTTACACCGACCCTGAAGGTGATTATTTCATCATCGAGGGCAACAAGGTGAAAATCAACATGGACGGAAAGAAAGCCGACCTTGATGCCGAAAAAGTGAAGATGGTCAAGTTGCAACGCGCCACGCTTTTGAATTGTCTTTCAGGCAATTGGGAGCAAGCCGCCGCCGACAACAACGCCGACCTGACCATCAAAGAAGAGAAAGGCCATAAAACCATCTCCATCGTGGCCAAGGGAAAGGTGGCCAAGGGCGGCTATAAGTCGGTCGAGCTGACCTACAGAACATCGGACAACGAGCTGATTAAGATGGTCTTGGAAGAAGCCATCGGCATCATCAACACCTATGAACTGAAGTGAACTGGAGGGAGCGATGGACACGCGATTCAACATACGTCAGGCCAAACCTGAAGAAACGGGGCTTGTCCTTGAATTCATCAAGAAACTCGCCGTTTACGAGAAGTGCGCCGATGAGGTTGTTGCCGACGAAGCCACTTTGCACCATTCCCTTTTTGTGGAGCGTGCCGCCGAGGTGGTCTTTGCCGAAGAAAACGGCACCGTTGTCGGTTTTGCCTTGTTTTTCCACAATTTTTCCACCTTTGTTGGGCGCAAGGGACTATATCTCGAAGACCTGTTCATCCTTCCCGAGAAGCGCGGGTTGGGCTATGGGAAGGCCTTGCTGAAGCATCTCGCCCAGTTGGCCGTGGAGCGCAACTGCGGCCGCATGGAGTGGATCTGCCTCGACTGGAACCAGCCTGCGCTAAAGGTTTATCGCAACATCGGAGCCGTGCCCATGGACGAATGGACGGTGCAGCGCTTGGACGGTGCAGCATTGCGCAAGTTTGCAGAAAATTGAGAGGTCTCCACATAAATCTCAAAACCCCACACAATCATGGAAGATAAAGCACATCAAGTCACAGAGCAAGACAAGGCTTTTATGAGGGAGGCGATTCGCCTGGCCGACGAAAGCGTGAAAAACGGTGGCGGGCCTTTCGGCGCGGTTGTTGTGAAAGACGGCGCAATCGTGGCTGGAAGCTCGAACAGCGTTGCTATCGACAACGACCCGACGTCCCATGCCGAGGTGAATACCATACGCGAGGCCTGTCGCAAGTTGGGTACATTCGACCTATCGGGATGTGCCATCTACACCTCATGCGAGCCGTGCCCCATGTGCCTCGGTGCCATCTATTGGGCACACATCGACCGCATCTTCTACGGCAACACACGCAAAGACGCAGCCGCCATCAACTTCGCCGACGATTTCATCTACGAAGAAATGGCCAAGTGCCTTGACAAGCGTTCCGTGCCGTTCGTTCAGATGCTGCGCGACGAAGCCATCAGCACGTTTCAGGCTTGGTCGGAGGAAACCGACAAGACGGAATATTAGAACGTGTTATAGGTCACGTTTTCGGGCTTCCACTTGTCTTTGGGAGCGGGTTGCTCATTGGGGTAGCCCATCACGATGACGCAAAGCGGGATGAGGTTTTCGGGCATGTTGAGCACTTGCTTGACCATGGCCACGCGCTCCTCGATGGGGTGGCAACCCGTCCAAACCGCACCAAGCCCAAGGGCATGGGCAGCCAAGAGAATGTTCTCGGTGGCGGCAGAGCAGTCTTGAATCCAGAATGCCTCGCCGGGACCTTCGAGGGTTTTGGTCGTGTCGCCGCAAACCACGATGGCCAAAGGAGCCTCTTGCAGCATCTTGCTCTGTCGCCCGTTGCCGGCCAACTCGTCCAACTTGGCGCGGTCGTTGACGACCACGAAGTGCCAAGGCTGGAGATTGACGGCGGTGGGAGCGGCCATGCCTGCGCGGAGAATAGCCTCGATGGTGTCGGCAGCCACGGCATGGTCGGTGAACGACCGAATGCTCGTGCGCGTCATGATGGTCTCGATGGCGTCTTTTTTCATGTTGTCAGCGGTGTTGGTGGCTTGTTCGTTGTTGCAGTTGCAGCTTGTCATCACAACGGCTGCGAGGACGATGAAGAGTCCTTCTCTCAAAAATCTGTTCATATTCGATAGGTTTATCGACTGCAAAAGTAAAAAAAAGTATTTTTGCATGCAATTAATTCCTCAAATATCCATGAACTCTGTAGCCCTTCGCCTTCTGAACCAGCAACTTATTTGCCCTCAATTCGATAGCCCGACTGAGGTAATCGGCCACATGGGAGCCATGCAAGCCCAAGAATACCGCATGATGCGCTGGGCGGTGGCCATGCGCACAAAAAAGCCTTCCTCCAAGGCCTTCAAAACCGCCTTCGACAGTGGGCAAATCATCCGCCTCCACCTGATGCGTAGCACTTGGCAACTGGTTTCGGCCCAAGACTACTGGTGGATGCTCGACCTATGCGCACCCAAGGCTATTGCCGCCACCAACAGCTGGATGAACAGCAACAAAATCTCCATCTCCGACAAAGAACTGATGCAAGTCAGGGAAATCTTTGTCGAAGTGGTGGCCGACAGGGGCAGCGTGACGAAAGAGGACTTGGTTGCGGCCTTGGCGGAAAAGGACATCAGGATGGACGAACAGCGGCTTTCGTGCCACATCCGCATGGCGGAACTCTCGGGAACCTTTTGCAGTGGAGAGCTGTTGCCCATGAAAGCAACCTATGCACTCGCTTCCCAAAAAGTAAGACAAACAGGCAAAATCGACCGCGACGAAGCCTTGATGCGCTTTGCCCGCAACTATTTCCGGAGCAGGCAACCCGCCACGTTGGAGGATTTCGTTTGGTGGTCGGGGATGAACGTCGGCGACTGCCGAAAGGGGATAGAACTTTTGGGCAGCTCAATCCATTTGGAAAAATGGAAAGGCAGGGAGTTTTATCTCACTGACGATTGCCGCACTCGGGGCTTCAAGAAAGGCAGGTTCCTGCTGATTCCGCCATATGATGAATACCTTATTGGCTACAAGAGCCGCGACATCGTGCTGCCGCAAGAGCACCGCCACAAGGCGCACAACAACAGCGGCATCTTCCAGCCCATCATCGCCCACGACGGCATCATCTGCGGCAATTGGGCACCCTTCAAAGACGAATGCCAAACACAGTTCTTCCACGAAGGCTTTGGCACGGACGACATCCGGGAAGCGTGGCAGGCATACATTAAGTTTAAACTATAAAACTCACAATTTATTTATAAGATGCTCAATTCTGATAATCTCTTTTTGAAATCATTAATTCTACAAACAAGATCAAGAGGCTCATTAAGCCTGGAAGGTGGAGTTGTAATCTCCAGTTTTTCTAACCTTTTTTTGATGGCTTGCCTTGCATAGGTGAAACGCCATTTTTGGCTATTAATCTGGGCAACAAACCAAAACAGTTCCCTGATAGTCATCTTATATTTTGGAACGAGAACACGAACCGAACTTCCCCCGTTGCCGCGAGCCATATAGTGCCAAGGTTGCAAATAGGCCGTGCCAAATGCCGACACGGTGATACAACCTTCACATAATTCGGTATCGCTACATGCAACCAATCCTACCACCCCATTAGTATTGTCTCCACTTGAAACATAAGGAACAACACCTTCTGAATAACTCTTCAAACCTGTCGATTTTCCAGTCTTTACATCAAAATACTTTGACAAAATCCCTGTTTCATTCAAAGGAACAGTCTTTGTCTTGTCTGATGTAGCAAAATCTTCATCCAAACTGTCTGTTATTTCCGGAAAACTTGTTACCGCCCTGAAAAGAGACATTAAAGTGTCGTCGTTTAAGTGATGAATTGTTTCAGCATCAAGTGCTGATTGAGGCATATATTGTTGAGGACTGTATTCAGCGCCGTTACGCAACAAGTCAGCCGAAACACAAACGCAACAATCATTGTTTGGTTCTTCTCCTTGCAAAAACCGTCGGAAAGAATCAAGGATAACAGGGATTTGGCTACCTTTGCTCTCTATCCGTTTTCCTTTCAGTTTCTCAAATCCATCATTGGAAATCCTCCCAACAAACACCTTGGAATCCAATGGTTGAGGAATATGAGCCTTGGCTATCATAATAGTAGTTATGGCTGAAGCATTAGGATAAAACAACTCATCTGGCAAACTTATCATACCCAAAATAGTGTGTTTCTTCATAAATTCAGCACGCCAAGCACTATTTTCTTCATCAGCAAAGACACCTGCGTAAATGACTCCAGCAAACAGTCCTCCTTGTATTAACGCTTGCATAGAAGCATCTATGAAATCACGTTCCGGCTCATTTTCTTGATGAAATGGCGGATTAAGAAACGCCCTGTTGAACATGCCTCTAACACTGGCTTTCGACGATTCTTCCAATGATGAGACTGGCTCTATGTGACTCTTACCATCACCTCTGAAAAACATATTCAGGCACGACAATGCCCAAACCGTGGGGTTAGTATCAAAACCATAAATTGATTCTCGAACTAATTCACGAGATTGGTCATTTAAACTTGCCCGCTTTAGCGTGTCAAATGCAGAAACCAAAAAACCTCCTGTTCCGCATGTAATGTCTATAACTTTTTGGCCTATGTCCACTCCAACTAAATCGACACATAATCGGGTAATATGCCGAGGAGTAAAAACAATTCCCATTCCGTTGTTATCCGCCCCATATCTCAAAAAAGCCTCATAAAACATACCAAGAAAGTCAGCATCCGACTGTAACACAGCCTTCACATTCAGCCGTTTTAAAATAAAAATGATTCGGAAAATGTATGAGGAGAGACGATCGAAATCATTGTATCCAAGCCATATAGCCTCTATTAATTGCTTTTTCTTTTCTTCACTGAAGTGGTCGCTAGTCATTATGGCTTCCGACGACATTCGATTGATTTCACCAAGCACATCTTTAACGGCAATATCAATTTCACCATGATATAAAGCCGTTGTAATTGCTCCAACCACTTTGGGCCTTAAAGATGTTTCTATTTTCGCCGTACGAAGAATATTTGAAACTTCAATAGCAGCATCTATGAACTCTGCCGACGAAGGTATGGTCAGTTCTGTTGTACCATCATCAACGGAAAGAGCATTTATGCATTCCTGCTTGGAAACAATTGCAGTCAGAGGGTTTCCTTTAGAAGTCAAATCATGCCAAATCCCATCTTTCAAATACCTAACGACAACTATGTATCCTTTCTCATCCTCTCCAGCAACACCAATGGCAATTCTAACAGAATATCGCCCTGACGAATTGATGGTTTCACAATATCCTATGGCCTGTTTAATCGCCTCTTTACTTTTACGGAAGTCGTTCTTTGTTTCAATAACAACAGCGGGTTCTCCATGCAGACAAAACAGGAAATCTGGTCGATCCAATCCCAATCCTGTATCCAGCAAATAAGCAGTAACTTCTTGTTCCTCCAAACAATCACCTCCGTTTTGAGGATGCCCTATATTCCATCCTTTTTCTTGGGCAACTTTTCGCGTAAAATATCTTGCACGACTTTCTGCTCTTTTATTGCTTTTTTGGGACATATCTATTTGAAATTGGTAATTATTCGGCAAAGTTATGAAGTTTTCCAGAATAATTCATTGGTTTTGTTCAGAAATAAACAGTATTATGGAAATTAGTGTATTTTTGCGCATTAAGCACATCTCCAATCGCAATGCAACTGCCGATGTAAGTGAAGTTGAGCAAAAAGAACAACTGACCCCGTCGAAAGCCAAAGCGAAACGGCGATGGCCTCGAAAACGATGAACAGGATGATGGCGGTTTTGATTTTTTTCATTGATTAATGGTTATTATGCCATTGCAAAACAGTTATTCCATTTTCAAATTCAAACATCTTCCGTTCTTTTCCCGCACACGTCGCGAATAGCAAGCGAAACAAGGACTGTTCCCGTAAACATGCTCTTTGGGATGAATCTTCAACAAGCACTTTTTGGATTTGACATACAGCCTTGAACGCAACGCTTTTTTCAGACCGACCTCAAACACGTTTACCCCATAGTCACCTGTGGAATAGCTGCAACACCCCAAAAGGCGTCCGTCCCAATTGATCTGGGGCGCTAAAAACAAATTGTTGCAAATCGTATCTCCCCAATATGATTCTTTTGTCTTTTCTGTGTATTCTCTTCGGGTCAAAGAAGTCAGGCCTGTCTCACGCTTGAGAAAATCCACATGGGTTGGTTTATAGTTCTTGTCCCAATCCAAGGAGAACTTGATGGGTATCCCCATTTTTTTGGCCATCTGTTTCGCCTTGACGACTTCAAGCTCATTATGTTGCATGATAATGTATTTCCAAATTACCTTCGGACACTTCAATCCCTTTTCTTCCCTGTAGGCAATGAGCCTGCGGACATTGTCTATCACGTGGTCGAAGTTGCCTCCAACGCGATATTTCACGTATGTTTCATGGGATGCGCCATCGATGGAAACCACCATGCCTTCAAATCCGTAATCGATGAGGGCTTTTAACTGTTCGTCCGAAACCGAATTGAAATGGACCCCGCTATAAGCGGAGAGACGCACTCCTTTTTCATGAGCATACTTCATGATGGGCACAAGTTCGGGATTAAGGAAAATCTCTCCATAATTGGAAAGCTCAATCCTTTTCACTTGAGGATTGTCGTCCACCAATTTCTTGAAATTTTGGAGAGACAAATAACCGGCACCTAATGCGCGATGGTTGTTGCGTTGGAAGCCACAACCTGCACATTTCAGTTGGCAAAGGGTGCTTGCTTCAACCCGGAGTGCCTGCGGCATGTAAAAAGGGCTAGTTCTCCAAAATGCTGTCATGCGTTTTTTTACAGGCAAAACCACACAGGTTTTCCAACTCTGTTTAACGGCTTTATACAATGGTTTTGCCAAAGAAATCTTGGCAATCAAAGTCCGACAGCATTTTTTCATGTTGTTCTTGCTTTTTCGATTCTCAACATACTTTGTTCTTCATACAGGATTATTCAACTCTTTTGGATGCAAAAATAGTGATTTTTTCTGAATTACAAATATTTTTTTTGTTTTCAATACCGTTCCACAAAATCCCTCACCAGCCTAAACACCGGCCCATAACTATCGAAAACGGCGTTCTCGTAGGTGTCGAAGATGGTGTGGTAGTATTGGAAAGCGTCGCCCTCTTGGTTCTCGAGGAAGATGCAGGGCACATGGCGCGTGGCGAAGGGGTAATGGTCGCTGTTGGCGGCCAATTCGCCTCGGTTCAGGCCCTTGAAATGGTGCTTTTCGTTGTTGATTTGCTCAAACAGGGCGAAACCGCGCATTCCCTCGTCGCTGACTTCGCAATACTGCACGGGGTTGTTGTCGCCAATCATGTCAATGTTGAATAGGTACTTTATTTGCTCCAACGGCACGATGGGGTTTTTGGCATAAAACTCCGAGCCGCGCAGGTTGGCGTCCTCGCCCGAGAAAGCGATGAAATACATGTCGTATTCGGGGCGGTTTTTCGCATAATAAGCCGCAAGCGTCACGATGGTGGCGGTGCCAGAGGCGTTGTCGTTGGTACCAGCGTAATACACGCGCCTGCCGAGATTGCCGAGATGGTCGTAGTGCGCCGTGAAGACATAGCAACTGTCGTGCTTGCGGCCTTCCACCTTGGCGATGACGTTGAAAAGCTCGTAATCCTTCAGGAACTTGTTGTCGATATTGGCGCGAATGGTCTCCACGCCCTCGATGGCTTCCGGTGTCATCCAAATGATGGGTTTCTCCGCCACGCGGTGGCCGTAAGCCTTGTAGAACTTGATGGGCGATGTCCATGTGTTGATGACGCCCGCGTTGGGACATTCGTTGCTTTGCAATCGGGAGAAGTCCTTTCCATGCCGATAAGCGAACCAGAACTCACAGACCACGAGGCAGTTGGCATATTCGGGCTTGGCCAAGTCGGCATACATTTTCTCGGGGTCAAAGTTCACGGTGTCCACGTGATACACAGGGAAGGTGCCGTGTATGCCGGGGGAATATTCGCGCATGGAGTAATCCACGCCCGGGGTGAGTTTTTTGCCGTCGGCCCAGAGCTTCATCCTGCCGCAAAAGGTGTTGATGTCGATGGTGAAAGGCTGGCAGACGACCTCATCGACGCCCGCCTTGATGAATTCCTTCTCAAGATACTTTCCGGCCTTGTTGGCACCATCACGGGCATAGCCGCGACCTTGGTATTTCAAAGAACTCAACTCCTTGACAATCTGCTTGTAATGCGTCAAATCTTGCGCATTCAACTGCATAGCGGCAAAGGCCAGCACAAAAATCAAAAGTTTTTTCATTGCGTTGAATGTTTTTGTTTGAGTCGCAAAATTACAAAAGTATCCGAATATTCGTTTTCACATGGCGGAATTCCGTTAAATGATTACAGTTTTGTGGCATTTGTTGTACTTTTGCAGTCTTAAAACTGAAAGCCTTGAATGCAAATTGTCGGCATCGACATTCAAAACGACATCGGAACGACCAAAACAAGCGATTTATTTAACATCATGAATATCAGATTGGAACAACCCCAAGATTGGCGCGAGGTGGAGAACCTCACACGCGAGGCATTCTGGAACGTCTATCGTCCGGGATGCACTGAGCATTACGTGCTCAACCAATACAGAAACAACCCCGATTTCATTCCCGAACTGGATTTTGTGATGGAAGAAGACGGAAAGATTATCGGCCACGTAATGTTTTCGAAGGCTGAAATCATCCTTGATGACGGAACCGTGTTTCCCTCATGGACTTTCGGCCCCATCAGCATTGCTCCCGACTACAAGCGCAAAGGCTACGGCTTGAAACTCCTGAACTATGCACTTGAAAAGGCCAAAGCCATGGGCGTCGGCCTGCTCTGTATGGAGGGCAACATCGACTTCTACAAACACGCAGGCTTCGACCTCGCCAGCAAAATGAAAACTCATTACCACGCCGAGCCGAGAGATTCCGAAGTGCCTTATTTCCTTGCGCAAGAGCTGATTACAGGCTACTGGAATGGTCGGGAGGGCTCTTATTGTCCGCCAAAAGGTTATTTTGTGGCTGACGAGAACCCCGAGGCTTTCGAGGCGTATGAGGCAACTTTCCCAACAAAAGAAAAGAAAATATTACCTGGACAACTGTTTCAATGAACTTTCAAAACAAACACTTAAACTGAATATGGAAAACGAAATGAAATTCTGCCAAAGCTGCGGAATGCCTCTAACCGATCAAGTGCTCGGCACCAATGCCGACGGCAGCAAGAACGATGAATATTGCATGTATTGCTACAAGGACGGCAAGTTCCTGCAAGACTGCACGATGGACGAAATGATTGAGCATTGCGCCCAGTTTGTGAACGAAGTCAACAAGGGCTTGCCTCAGCCCATCACGAAGGAAGAATACATTGGTCAGATGAAGATGTACTTCCCGCACCTGAAACGTTGGCGCCAAGCCATGAAGGTGACGGACAATGCCACGCCTGAAAATCCTGCCTTGGCGGGCGTGAAAGACCTCATTGCCCAAATGGCCGACACCTTGCCGATTACCTATATCTCATCGGTGGACGAAGAAGGTTTCCCCTGCACCAAGGCGATGCTGTCGCCGCGCGTCCGTGAGGGCATCAAGGTGTTCTATTTCACCACCAACACTTTCTCGCTGCGTGTGGCACATTACAAAGCCAATCCAAAGGCTTGCATCTATTTCAGTGACAACGAAGGTTTTAAGGGCATGATGCTACGCGGCACGATGGAAGTGCTGACCGATGCCAAAAGCAAGGAGATGATTTGGCGCGAGGGCGATACGGAGTACTACCCCGGTGGTGTCACCGACCCCAACTATTGCGTCCTGAAATTCACCGCCACTGACGGTCGTTTTTATAGCGATTTTTATCCTCGGAGTTTTGTGTTGTAAAGCCATGAAAACCGAAATTCAACCTCAAGAAAGCAATCGGGCGGAGGCATTCAGTCTGTGGATGTCTTCGCCTATGCCTATGGTGACACTGGTGAAAACATTGGATGTCAGCCGATTGGTGAAAGTCGGACGAAAAAGCGGCATCAAGTTTACACCGCTGATGTGTTGGTGCATCGGCAAGACGGCCAACAAAATGGAAGAATTCTTTGTCTTGCCCGAAAAAGGGAAACTGTTCCGCTACGACCGAATAGCCATCAACGTGATTGTGACCAACCGTAACGGCGGCATCAATTCTTGCGACATCCCTTTTTCCGACGACTTGAAGCGCTTCAACCAAGATTACCTTGAACTGACCACCAAAACCGCCAACAATTGTGAGAGCAGTTTCCTTGAAGACCACATGGTCATCGGCACCTCCGCTATGATACAGACCGAACTCGACTGCATCGTCAACCAATACACCGACCTGTTCTGCAACCCAATGGTGATGTGGGGTAAATATCGCAAGTCACTGTTTAAGACCACTTTGCCTGTGTCTTTCCAATTCCATCATGTACAGATGGATGGAGGGCAAGCCGCCCGCTTTTTGGATAATCTGCAAAAGGAAATCAATGCCACGGAAAAAAGTTTATAAACGGATGCCGCCAACATGTAAACCTATGGCCAATACCATCACTGGTATACGCATCCTATGCAGCCTCGCTCTTCTGTTTTGCCCCGTGCTATCGGTGGCTTTCTATGCGCTGTACACCATCGCTGGCGTTTCCGATATGATTGACGGATGGGTCGCGAGAAAGACAAACACAGCCAGCGCATTCGGTGCCAAGTTTGATACGATTGCCGACATTATCTTTGTCGCCGTTTGTTTGATTAAATTGCTCCCAGTCGTGGAAATCCCTGTTTGGCTTTATGTTTGGATGGGCATCATCGCTTTCATCAAAGTAACCAATGTTGTTTCGGACTTTGTCGTCCAAAAGCAGTTTGTTGCTGTCCATAGTGTGATGAACAAAGTCACGGGGGTGCTTCTGTTCCTTTTTCCGCTGACACTATCTTTCATTGGTATAAAATACAGTGCAACAGTGGTTTGCATTATCGCTACCTTTGCCGCGATTCAGGAAGGGCATTTTATTCGAACAAAATTTTCAAGTTGATGTCACCTTTTGACCTCTGAACTTGTTATAGTGGCGAACTGGTTTTGGCATCGGTTTGTTGGTTTTTTATTGCGAACTTTTCGTAACGAACCTTTCACAATGAAAAACAAAGGGGGTAACCACCATATTTTTTCGCAGTTTTTTCTTTTCAAGCAAATTTTTCTTTCAAGAAATCGTTGTATTTTTGCCGAAATATAAACTGTTGAAACCAATGATATTACAAGCAGAAAGAATCCAACTCCGTCCTTGGCGTGAAGACGATGCCGAAACCTTGTTCAAATACGCAAGCGACCCTGAAGTCGGCCCTCGCGCTGGCTGGCCACCGCACAAGAGCGTTGAGGAGAGTTTGGAAATCATACGAACCGTATTTGGCACCGAAACCATGTGGGCAGTTGAATGGAAAGAAACAGGCGAAGCCATCGGCTGCATGGGTTATCTCTCGTCATCTGCATCAAATCTAAAAATTGCTGAAAATCAAGCCGAAGTGGGCTATTGGATTGCCCGCCCTTATTGGAGAAAAGGCATCTGCACTGAGGCTCTTCAACTGGTCATAGACCATTGTTTCCATGAAAAAGGCATCACCGTCCTCTGGGGCGACTATTTCCTTGACAATCCTGCTTCAGGCCGCGTGATGGAGAAATGCGGCTTCGTGGATACTGGCGAGGAAACGTTATGCCCCAAGCTGGAAATCGGCTCCGACAAGCCTGTAAGGGTGCTGCGCTTGAAAAAGGAAAAATAAACATTCGTCGTTACATTACCCATGTCAGAACTGAAAACGATACTCTCCGGCAGAATCAGCGGAAACGATGCCAAGACATTGGCGAGAACCGACCTCAAGGATGAACTCTTCCATCTGGTCTTCGACCCCGACAAACGCACGTCCGACAACGCCGCCTGGGCGATGACGCACCTTCCCAAAACAGCAGACGCTTGGCTGACGGAAAGGCAAGACCTCCTCATCGACGAGGCCATGCACACCGCCAGCACCACCAAGCGGCGACTTGTCTTGAATCTCTTGGAAAGGACTACCTTTGCGCCCGACCACATTCGTACGGAATTCCTCGATTTCTGCTTCAACTTAATGCTATCAGACGAACCCGTAGGCGTGAAGACTTTGGCCATCAAGCTGACTTATGCGCAAAGCGTCCATTATCCCGAATTGCTCGCCGAGTTCAACACCGCGCTTCAAATGATGGAGCCGGAAATATTGCCTGCGGCATTGCGGCAAATCCGAAAGAAAATGCTGCCAACGACATGACAAGGGCTTCTTGCCGCTAATGCCATGACATCGTGGAAAACAAAAGCCCCGAAAGTTCAGAACGGACTTTCGGGGGCTTGTGCATTTGGCTCAATTCGGCGTCATCTGATGCGCTTGTAGCCATAAACAGCCTGAGTGCCAAGCTCTTCCTCAATGCGGATGAGCTGGTTGTACTTGGCCATGCGGTCGGTGCGGCTCAGCGAGCCGGTCTTGATTTGGCCTGAGTTGGTGGCCACGGCGATGTCGGCAATGGTGGTGTCTTCGGTTTCGCCTGAGCGGTGGCTTGTCACGGTGTTGTAGCCATGGCGATGGGCCATCTCGATAGCGTCGAGGGTTTCGCTCAGCGAGCCGATTTGGTTCACCTTGATGAGGATGGCGTTGCCTGCGCCCATGGCGATGCCCTTTTCGAGGAACTTCACGTTGGTCACGAAGAGGTCGTCGCCTACAAGCTGGCAGCGGTCGCCGATGGCCTTGGTGAGCTTCACCCAGCTCTCCCAGTCGTTCTCGTCGAGGCCGTCCTCGATGGAGTCGATGGGATATTTGGTGATGAGTTCCTCAAGGAACTTGACCTGCTCGTCGGCAGAGAGCTTCTTTCCGTTGGGGTCTTTCTTCTTGCCGCCCTTCAGTTGGCTGTAGTCGTAGAAATACTGGCCGTTTTCGATGAAGGCGAACTCCGAGGCGGCGCAGTCGAGGGCGATTTTCACGTCCTTTCCGGGTTCGTAGCCGGCCTCGCGGATGGCTTGGCATATGATGTCCAAGGCATCCTCGGTGTTTTCAAGTGCGGGAGCGAAGCCGCCCTCGTCGCCGACGGCGGTGGAGAGGCCGCGTTTCTTGAGCAGCTTGGCCAAGGCATGGAACACCTCGGCACCCATGCGCACGGCTTCCTTCAGCGTGGGCGCGCCCACGGGACGGATCATGAACTCCTGGAACGCAATGGGGGCATCGGAGTGTGCGCCACCGTTGATGATGTTCATCATCGGGACGGGCAGCGTGTAGGTGTTGGTGCCGCCGATGTAGCGGTAGAGCGGCATGTGGAGCGCGTTGGCGGCGGCTCTTGCGGCGGCCAACGAAACGCCGAGGATGGCATTGGCGCCGAGCTTGCTCTTGGTGGGCGTGCCGTCCAAGGCAATCATCTTGGCGTCCAAGGCGCGCTGCTGGAACACGCAGTCGCCGACAAGGGCCGGGGCGATGATGGTGTTCACGTTTTCGACGGCTTTCTGGGTGCCTTTGCCGGCGTAACGGTTCTTGTCGCCGTCGCGAAGCTCAAGGGCTTCGTTTTCGCCCGTTGATGCGCCCGAAGGCACGCTGGCGCGACCCATCACGCCGTTTTCCAATGTCACTTCCACCTCAACGGTGGGGTTGCCTCTTGAATCGAGGATTTCTCTTGCATGAATCTTCGTGATTTTCATGGTATTTCAGTTTAAATCGTTATGTGCTTTCCCCAATATCAGAAAGCCAGAGCAAAGCCCTGGCTTTCAAGTTGTTGCTGCGGTGTTTCGCATTATTCAGCTGGAGTGCTTTCGGGTGTTTCGGCGGGTGATGCAGCCGGAATGTCCATGGCAGGAGCACTTGGCATCATGTTTTCGATTTGCTGGCGCATCTCAGTGTCGTAGGCATCGCCCGACTTGACGTTTTTCGGGATGATGATGCTCGAAATCAGGCAGAGCAAAACCAAGATTCCAGCCATCGTCCAAGTGGCTTTTTCAAGGAAATCGGTCGTCTGACGCACGCCCATCATTTGGTTGGCACTTCCGAAATTGGACACCAAACCGCCACCTTTTGAGTTCTGTACGAGGACAATCAATCCAAGTAACACGCTGACAATCAGAATTAAAACTACTACTAATGTGTACATTTCTATTGATTTAAGTTTGACTTTTCTTTTAAGCGTTCAATTTGGGCGGCAAAATTACTGCTTTTTTCTGGATATTTCAACACTAATTTTTCATAAATTGAAATTGCCTTTTCCAAATAGCCTTGTTTTTCATAGATTTTGGCCAAGGTTTCGCTGACGATGTTGCCTTGGTCGGTGATGCTGTTTTGGGCCACGGAGATGGGATTGTAGAACTCTGCCTTGGGTCGCGTGATGCTGGGGTTTTCGAGTATAAACTTGTCTATCAGCTCTTTGCGTGATAGTTTCTTCGGTTCGGCAGGCTCGTTTTCCTTGCGCTGCTTCTCGGCCTCGATTTCCCTCAGGCGGTTGGCGATGATGGCTTTCAACTCGTCGAGCGACTTGCGCTTCTCGTCCAAAAGTGCCATCTCGGCAGTGAGTTGCTCTTGGCTGCCGCTGAGGTCGATTTCGGGGATGATGAACACCTTCTCGCGAATAATGCCGCTGCTGGTTTCTTCTTGGTTGTCAATAGGTTGGATGGAGGAAAATACATTGTCGGTGGGGACAAACTCATCGGGAAGAGCCTCAATTTCAGGCTCGCTTTCGAAACGGTGCTTGGCGATGACGGAGAACAGCCGCAGCTTGTCGCGGTTTGGGAAGGCAGAGGCTGCAAGTTTCAATTGGGCATCGTATCCAGGGCTGCCTGTGTTTTGGTAGGCAATGGCCAAAAGTGCGTGACCGATAGCGAAATAAGGATAAGTCTTCACAATCTGTTCCACCTCGTCCACGGCTTTGCCCGTCATGTGCTCGGGCATCCTCATGTATCCTATTAATTGCTTGCTGTCCATCTTTTCAGTTTTCAGTTGTTCAGTTTTTAGTTGTCTCGCGTTTCGCAGTCCCACGTTTACCAATTAACCAATGCTTTGTTGAAAATGTCTTCCACCAAGGCCTCGATGATGGTTGCCGTAAGTGATTCTTGTACGGCATTGAGGTCTTGGTCGCTGGGGTAGTCCTCGTAGTGCGAGAAACTTTGCTCGAAGTCTTTCGTTTCGTCGAAACGGTTGCTGAAACGCACTTTCACGGTGACGGTGAGGCGGTTCATGGCGGCGGTTTGCGAGGCAGTGATGGCCACGGGCGTGGTGCGGTAGTCGGTAATTTCGCCCTCGAAGGCCAAATCGCCGCCCTCATCGACCATGTCCAACGGGGTTTGGTTCATCATCGCGTCGCGCAAAGCGGTGCTGAAGTCGTTGCTCAGCATGGGATTGACCAACTGGGCGTGGTTGGGGAAATAGGCCACCGAAACGGTCTTGGCCTCGGCGGGAATCGACGCGCCGGAGAAAGAATAGATGCCGCAACCTTGGAAAACCAATGCCAAAGCCACACACAAAACCGCTATCTTCGCCTTAATCCTCATAAATTAATGCCGTATTCGTTGATTTTTCTGTACAAGGTGCGCTCGCTGATGCCCAAAGCCTTGGCTGCGTCCTTGCGCTTGCCGCGATGGGTTTCCAATGCTCTGATAATCATTTCCTTTTCGTGGTGTTCCAAGGAGAGATTGTTGGTCATTGCGCCTGCCGAAATGACCCCATAATGGGTTTCTTCGGCAGGAACAAACTCAGTATATTCCTGCTCGTGTACTTCCTTTTCGTCGGGGTTCACGCGGGTGACCACCGTTTCGCCGATTTGCGTAACCGAATTGGGCTGCACGTATGTCGACTCCATCGGGCGACTGCCGCTCATATTATTGACTTGTGCACGAAGTTCGGCAATGTCTTTTTTCATGTCGAACAGCACGCGATAAAGCAGGTCGCGCTCCGACATTCCTTCGGGTGTGTCCTCGCGCGGCAGCAAGACTGGAAGATTGCTTACCACCCTGTTAGGCAGATACTTGGACAAGGTTTCCACCGTGATGTTGCGCTCGGTTTCCATGATGGAAATCTGCTCGGTGACGTTCTTCAGTTGGCGCACGTTGCCGTCCCAGCGATAGCCTTCCAACATCCTGACGGCCTCGGGAGTCAAAGTGATGGCGGGGATGTGGTTGCGCTCGGCGAAGTCGGCGGCAAACTTCCTGAACAACAGCGGAATATCGACCTTCCTTTCGCGCAAGGCGGGAATATGAATCGGGATGGTGTTCAGCCTATAATAAAGGTCTTCGCGGAAACGGCCACGCTCGATGGCTGTTGGCAGGTCCACATTGGTGGCGGCCACGATTCTCACATCGGTTTTCATCAGCTTGGAGCCGCCCACACGGATGAACTCGCCGTTTTCCAACACACGCAACAGTCGGGCTTGGGTGGAAAGCGGCAACTCGCCGACTTCGTCCAAAAATAAGGTGCCTTTATCAGCAATCTCGAAGTAACCTTTGCGCTCGTTGACGGCACCCGTAAAGGATCCTTTCTCGTGGCCAAACAGTTCGGAATCAATGGTTCCTTCGGGAATGGCACCGCAGTTCACGGCGAAATATTGTCCGTGCTTGCGCGCGCTGTTTTGGTGGATGATCTTCGGAAACACGTCCTTGCCCGTGCCGCTTTCGCCCGTGATGAGCACAGTGAGGTCGGTGGCGGCCACCTGCGCCGCGATGCCGATGGCGCGGTCCAACTCAGGGTCGGTGCCGATGATGCCGAAGGTCCGTTTTATTGCTTGTACGTCCATATCCGTTGTTCAGTTAGTTAGTTGTTTAGTTGTTCAGTTTGGCTAATGGCCGATGACTGATGACTATGGCAATTTAAACCAAGGGTAGAAGTTTGTGCCTTTGACAAAGTTGCCATAGTCATAGGCCATAAGCCATAGTTCCTTCCAACTATCTAAGCACTGCTCCAAGTTGTTGTTCCATAGCACTCTGAATCTTCCCCATCGTCTTCTCAATCACCTTGTCGGTGAGGGTGGTGGTGGGCGACATCAGCACGAAGCTCATGGCGTATTGTTTCTTGCCTGCCGGAATCTTCTCGCCTTCATAGACGTCGAACAGACTCATGGATTGCAGGATCTTGTTCTCCGCGCTCATGGCGACTTTCTTCACCGCGTCGAAAGTGACGTTCTTGTCGAAAATCATGGCGAGGTCGCGGCGCACGGCGGGGAACTTCGACAGCGGCTCGAAATGCACTTCCTTGGACTTGGCCAGGCATTGCATCATCAGCGTCCAATTTAAGGTGGCGTAAAACACGTCTTTTTTCAGATCGAAGTGCTTTAAGGTCTTTTTGCTGAGTTTGCCAAGGGTTGCAATTTCTTGTTCGTCAATGCAATAGGTGGTGGCATAGTCGAAATGCGGCAGGTTGGCTTCCTTGGCTTCGAGAGCCTTGAAATCGAACTTGAAATGGTTGAGCACGCCCATGACATATTGCTTCAGGTCGAAATAATCAAGGACCTTGGCCGGGGCATTCCACAACTCGGCTTGCTTGTTGCCGGTCAGGAAAAGGTCGAGGCAGGTGTGCTCAGTGTAAGGCTTGAGCGGTTGCTTTTCGTCGCCAACTATCGTTCCATCAAAGAAATAGACGTTGCCGAACTCAAAGAACTTCATGTCGCTGACCTTGCGGTTTTGGTTGAAGGCAAGGCTTTCCAATCCGCCCCACATCAGGGTTTGGCGCATCACGTTGAGGTCGCTGCTGAGCGGGTTCAGAATCTTCACGTTCTTTTCCGGCACAAAGGCGGGGAAGGCCTCGCTGTAAGCAGCCTTGGTGAGCGAGTTGTTCATGATTTCGTAGAAACCGTTGGCGACGAGCATGTCGCTGATTTTCTGCTGCATCTTGTCGGCATCGGGCTTGGCGGCGCGACTGATGGAAGCATGGACGCGGCTCGGAATCTCGATGTTGTCGTAGCCGTAGATGCGGAGGATTTCTTCGACCACATCGGCAGGACGGGTCACATCGACCTTGCTGGTATGCACATCGACCACAACGTGCTTGTCGTCTTGCTCAAAGACTTGGCATTCAAGGCTTTTCAATATATTGACGGCTTGGGTCGGGTCGATGACCTTGCCAGCCACTTTGTTCAGGTAGTCGAACTTCAAGTCCACGCGGGCAGGAGCGAAGTCGCCGTTCTTCACGTCCTTGATTTCAGAGGAAATCGTTCCGCCGGCCAACTCCTTTATTAATAAGGCGGCGCGTTTCAGGGCATAGAGGGTGATGTTCGGGTCGGCGCCGCGTTCAAAGCGGAACGAGGCATCGGTTTGCAGGCCGTGATATTTCGAGGTCTTGCGGATGCTGGTGGGGTTGAAGTAGGCGCTTTCGAGGAAAATATTGGTGGTTTCCATCGTCACGCCGGATTTCTGTCCGCCAAACACGCCGCCGATGCACATAGGCTCTTCGGCGTTGCAAATCATCAGGTTGCGGCTGTTGAGCTTGCGCTCCACGCCGTCCAAGGTGACGAAAGGCGTGCCTTCGGGCAGGCATTTCACCACCACCTTCTTGCCCGTGACTTTGTCGGCGTCGAAGGTATGGAGCGGCTGTCCGACTTCCATCAGCACAAAGTTGGTGATATCGACGATGTTGTTGATGCTGCGGATGCCGACGGCGGCAAGGCGGTTTTTCAGCCAGGCCGGCGACTCGCCGACTTTCACGCCGCTGACGGTCACGCCAGAATAACGCGGGCAGGCTTGCGTGTCTTCAACGACCACGTCGATGTCGTAGTTGTGGTTTTCCACCTTGAAGTCGTCCACCGAGGGGCGGATGAGGTGGTATTTTGTGGTGTTCTCACGCTGGTTGAGGGCGGCCACGAGGTCGCGGGCCGAGCCGATGTGTGAGGTGGCGTCACTGCGGTTGGCGGTGAGGCCGATTTCAATCGTATAATCCTCTTCCACAGGGAAATAGAAGGATGCGGGCTTGCCCACTTCATAGTCGTCGGGCAGCACCATGATGCCTTCGTGCGAGGTGCCAAGTTGCAGTTCGTCCTCGGCGCAAATCATGCCTTCCGAGACTTCGCCACGAATCTTGCCTTTTTTGATGGTGATGTGTTCGTCGCCAATCCAAAGTTCAGTGTTAATGGTGGCCACGAGCACCTTTTGGCCAGCTGCCACGTTGGGTGCGCCGCACACGATGTGCAATGGTTCCTCGCCGCCCACATCGACGGTGGTGATGTGCAGGTGGTCGGAATTGGGGTGGTCGACGCAGGTGAGCACCTTGCCCACGACGACGCCTTTCAGTGCGCCTTTCACCGACTCGAAGCGCTCCAAATCTTCCACTTCGAGGCCCGTGGAGGTGAGCACCTCGCTGACTTTCTCAGCCGAATAATCGCAATTGACGTATTGTTTCAACCAGTTATAAGAGATCTTCATCTTCGTACATTTTAAATGAGCGGCAAAGATACGAAATTCTGACAAAATGTCACGAAAATATTTTTCAAAGCAGAATGTCAACCGAGATACTATTTCCGTAACCATAAATAAATAAGTGTTACGGATAGAATATAATCGATACTGTATCCGTAACTCGAAAAAAAATAGGGTTACGGATGTACTATCGAAGAAAATTTACTATCTTTGCGCCGTGAATCATAACAGTTAAAATCATGGAAGCCAGCACAATCATCGGACGGAAAAAAGAAAGGGAACTTTTTAACGACATCTGCGCCACACAAAAACCTGCTTTGGTGGCGGTTTACGGCCGTAGGCGCGTGGGCAAGACCTTTTTGGTGAGACAGCATTTCAATAATAGTTTTGATTTCTCATTTACAGGCAGTTACCAAATGCCGCGTCAAGGCCAACTTTCGCTTTTCAACCAGGAATTGCGGCGTTTTTCTGGGCAGGAATTCCCTTTGGCGAAAGACTGGTTTTCGGCTTTTGAGCAGTTGCGCCAATATTTGTCTTCTCTCAACAAAAAGCGGCTCATCCTCTTTTTTGACGAGTTGCCTTGGATGGAAACGCCCAAATCGAGTTTCATGCAGGCCTTTTCTTATTTTTGGAACACTTGGGCTTCCACGCGAAAAGGCTTGAAATTGTTCGTCTGCGGTTCGTCCACCACTTGGATGCTCGACAAACTGATTGGTGACAAGGGTGGTTTGTATGGTCGCGTGACGCATACCGTTTATTTGGCACCGTTCACTTTGGGTGAAACCGAAGCCTATCTTCAGGCCAACGGCATACGATGGAATCGTTACCAAATCCTTGAGATTTACATGGTTATGGGCGGAATACCTTTCTATTTGGAAATGTTGAAGCCCAAATTGACCTTCGATCAAAATGTGGACAACCTGTTTTTTGCCGCCAACGCGCCGTTGCGGATGGAGTACGGTTTCCTGTTCCGCTCGTTGTTCAATGATGCACAATTGTATTGTCAAGTGGTGGAAACCATCGCAAAGCGTTCGCAAGGAATGACCCGTCAGCAAATCAAGGAGGAATTGGGCTTGGGTGACGGCGGCGTGCTTACCGTCGTGCTTGAAAATCTGGTCCGATGCGACTTTTTGCGCCGTTATGCCGCCTTCGGGAAAAGCGAGCGTAACGCTTTGTATCAACTTACGGATTTGTTCAGCCTGTTCCATTTGCGCTTTGTGGCCGACAACAACGGTCAGGACGCGCAGTTTTGGAGCAACATGCGCGAGAATCCTTCGCGAGTGGCATGGCGCGGCTATGCTTTCGAGCAGGTGTGCTTGCACCATATCCCGCAAATCAAAGAGGCCATTGGCATCAAGGCGGTACTGAGCAATGTTTGCTCGTGGTCGTGCCCGACTTTCACCGACAAGGACGGCAACCCGTGGCAAGGCACACAAATAGACCTGCTCATCGACCGTCGCGACCAAGTCATTAATATATGTGAGATGAAGTACGCCAATGATGTGTATATCATTGACAAGGACTATGAGGAGCGGCTGCGTAGGCGATTGTCCACTTTCCAGCACTTGACACGCACCCGTAAAGCCTTGCATCTCACCTTCATAACCACTTACGGACTGAGCCGGAACACCCATAGTGGCAATGTGCAAACCGAGGTGACTATGGGCGACCTGTTTGACCGATAGAAACTGCGATACTCTATCCGTAACCCTGAAATTTTTGGCGTTACGGATAGAGTATCCAGCAATAAAGTGCTGCTACATTCATAAAATTCCCTTGAAAAAGTGTTCGTTTTGGCAAAAAAGTCCCTTGAAAAAATGTTCAAATACTTGCAAAAGTCCCTTGAAAAAGTGTATCTTTGCAGCCGAAACTCCCTTGAAAAAGTGTCATGCTGAAACGAAAAATCGAAAATATCCTATTGGAATGGAAAGAGGATTCTGAAAGAAAACCTTTGGTAATCAAAGGTATAAGGCAATGTGGAAAGACTTATTCCGTGCTGAAGTTTGCGCAGTCCCATTATCGGCATAGCGTTTATGTCAATTTTGTGGAGGAGCCTGACTTGAAATTGGCCTTCTATGGTTCCAAGACAGTGGACAACATCGTCATGAACCTTTCCACGATGATAGAAGGTGCAGCTTTTGTGCCAGGAAAGACCTGCCTGATTTTGGACGAGTTGCAGGAATGTCCCGAGGCGCGGACGGCGTTGAAATTCTTCAAGATGGATGGCCGCTATGATGTCATTTGCACAGGCTCACTGTTGGGTGTCAAAGGCTATGGGGCAAAATCGAAAAGCAAGGAGGCCGATAAAGGAACTTCCGTTCCCGTAGGTTATGAAACTATTGTGGAGATGTATCCACTTGACTTTGAAGAATTTATTTGGGCAAACGGGATAAGTCAGGAGGTTATTGCGTTGCTGAAAAACGCTTTGGAAACCGAAACGCCAGTGTCCGAGGCAATTCATAAGCGGATGTCTGATTTGTTGTTGCAATATGCTGTTGTCGGTGGGATGCCCGAGGCGGTGAATGTTTTCCTTGCCACGCACGACATCGGGCGGGTTGTTAAAGTGCAGCGAGGCATTGTTGATGAATACAAGGACGACATGGTCAAGTATGCCGCTGAGGAAGACCAAAGCCGCATCCGCGAATGTTTTGAGTCGATTCCGAAGCAGTTGAGCAAGGAAAACAAGAAGTTCCAGTATTCGGTGGTGAAAAAAGGCGGGCGCGCATCCAAATACATGGGCAGCCTGCAATGGATTGAGGATGCGGGAATTATCAAGCGGTGCTACAATCTTACCACCACGGAACTGCCTTTGGACGGCAACGCCATCGACGATGTTTTCAAGGTGTATATGAGGGATAACGGGCTGTTTTTGTCGATGTTGGAGTTTGGTGTGCAGGCTGATGTGCTTCAGGGTAACCTGTTGGGCTACAAAGGTGCCATCTTTGAGAACCTGATGGCCGACTTTTTGTCGAAAATGGGGCGCAATCTCTATTATTTCCACAAGGATTCGGGCCTTGAGGTGGATTTCGTCATGCGCTACAAAGGGCAATGCACGTTGGTGGAGGTGAAAGCAACCACGGGGAACATCAAAAGCACGAAGACTATCCTGAAGCATCCCGAAGTGTATCACGTCAGCAGTGCCATCAAGTTGGGCAACTACAATGTGGGCCGCAGCGGGCAGGTGCTGACCATACCTTTTTATATGGCGTTTCTTCTGACGGAGTATTGACTTTTCTATTTTGATAATTTTTTAGTTTTTTCAAAAAACATTGTATTTCGATAATTAGTTGTATATTTGCAGCGTCATGACACCAAAAAGCGGGCGAAAAAGGCCAAAGAAAAAGTAAAACCAAGTATCAATCAATTAACAAAATGAACAGAAGAAAGAATTTCAAGTTTTTAGCGACCAGTGTTTTCTTTATGGCTTTTGCAGCGAACCTCAACGCGCAAGATTCGCCAAACGGTATCCCTCTTGAAACGGATGATTCCATCGCCGAACAATCCTATTGGAACAGAACCGGCAATTCGCTTTCGTCCATTACCGGCAATAAGTTAGGCTCCACCAATGCCTTTCCGATACAGATAGTAACAAGCAACACGCCCCGTATTTTCGTGACGGCATCGGGCATGGTCGGAATTAACACGACCGCGCCACTGCAGAAGTTGCACGTGATGGACGGCAACATACTGATATCACGCAGTCGGCAAGGCAAGGGAAGTTCGGAATTAGGCTCGACCAACGGGACACTATACTTCGGCGACATAGTGAGCGCGAGCCATCCGTACGGCAAATGGGGAATCGAGTACGTCAGCAGCGAGGAGGAAGGCTATGGGCTTAATTTTTGGAAGCCAGCCGTTCCGGGGCAGATGCACGGCAACCATTTCCTGTTTTTGTCGGACAACGGCAAGGTGGGCATCGGAACCAAAAACCCGCAAGCCAAACTGGCCGTAAACGGCGATGTGTTAGTCAGGGAAATAACACAAAGAAGAAAGAAAATAAACCCATGAAAAGATTTTTTGTTTTAGGGTTGTTATTGTTGGGCATTTTCTGTTCAAGAAGCGAGGCCCAAACTGCCGACAGCAGCATTGAACGATGGCACGGAGGATTCCGTTATGTCGAATCCAAGAAACCTCTGTGCAAAGAGGATTTAAACCAAATGCTTGATTCAAAGATGCTTGCATCATACTCAAAAGCACATAGAGAGCATATCGCTTCCATTCCTCTTTGGGTGGCGAGCGGCATCGGAGTTGCCACTTCCGCGGGTTTTGCCATCGCTGGAGCGATGGACGCAATGAATCCCGCTCCCACGGATGCTGATAATCCCGTTATGCCAGCTGCGCCGTTCTTTTTTGCCGCCTCGGGTGCCGTTTTGGCCGCGACAATGTTGCCTTTGGTGCCCGCAGTGGTTCTAACAATAGATAGTCGAAAAAGACTAAATCAGATAGCAGCTGACTATAACGGGAAATGCACAAGCACCGTAAAAGTGGGCTTCGTCAACCAAGGAATAGGATTTACTTTAAACTTTTAAAACGGACGGCAACATGCATCAAAAATCATAAAACTATGAGATAGTGCGCGTATGCTGTGATTAAGAACGGCATCCTTTTTAGGGAAAGGTCAAACCATTATCATGTCAGTCATGTGCTCAAATTCGGCGATTACAATGTAGGCCGCAGCGGGCAGATTTTGATACTACCTTATTTATATGGCGTTTTTGCTTACTGAGTACTAAAAAAAAACAACTTTTTCAACAAATTATTCAAAATTTTTATCAAAAAGTTGTTGTAATTCGATAATTATTCACATCTTTGCAGCGTCTAGACACCAAAAAAGGGCGTAATCGCCCAAAAGACAATGTAAAATCAACTAATTATCAATCAATTAACAACGAAAGGAACTGGGAAATGAAAACTCGTAGAATTCTAATGGGAGCCTTGGCTCTCGCAGTGGTGGCAGCGACCGTTATCGCTTGCACAAAGGACAAAGAAACGAATGTTGCCCAACAGGAGACAGTAACCGAAGAAGTCGCTCGGAAACCCATCGCGACTTACGACATTGATAACAGAATAATGCATGATCATTTTGACTTGGATTTTGCTAATTCTGCTATCAACGAGAACAATCTTTCAAAAGAAACCGGGAGCCGATATGTGATTGAGTCGGCAAGGGTGATAGATTCAGTTCCATTAGACATTAATTCTGAAATTATCCGAAAAATCGTTATTCTTGACACAGAAGAGGAATTGTCGATTACTTGTTGGTGCATAGGTGCCTTTGTAGATAAAGAGATCCATGATGAATCAGTTCATTACTTTGTAAATGAAGATGTTGCCAGCGGCATATATGAATTTTCCATGACTTCCGAAGGAAATGTTTATGCTGTGTATGTCAACGGAAACACCTATATGTGGGAGGAAGTGGAACAAATACCAGAAACAGCCATGGGAAAAACCATTGTGGTTTGTGTTGGTAGGAATTGCCAAAGTGGATGCGATCTAACTCCTAACAATGACAACTGCACAGCTTGTACTCCGCATCCAGGTCAGCAAGGCGACTGTTTCACTATTAAAACGGATAACAAGATTCTTGGGCGGATTTTGAAAATTTTATTTGACAAGTAATTAACGACTAATACAATCAGCACGTTAATGGTTAAATCATGTTGATTAATAGTAAAGTGATTAAAAAATAATGGTTTTGACGCGAGACCTTTGGACTGTGGGTCGCAATCCTTTATTCTGGCTTCGTCTTATAGTCCGAGGTTTCATGTCAAAACATAATGTAGCCTAATTATGAAAATAAACTTAATAAAACAATTGATGTTTTCGTTAGCTGTTCTCACAATGCAATTGTCAGGACATTCTCAAGTGAAAACGTTGAGAAACGACGAAATGATAGAATTACATTGCTTCAATTTGTCAGACACATTAGCAAACCACCATAAATGGGTCAGCTTCAAAGTGAAGACCTCGCATTATCAAGGTAAAAGCTTTTTGAGGGCTGAAAACAAGACCTGCTCTATTCATTATGGAGAAGAGTTTATGGTTTACTTTCATGACCATGACAAAGATACTTATTCTTGCCTTACTGAAACTGACTACAAAGAGATAGATAACAAGAATAGGACGATCACCATTTATTCATTAAGCAGAAAGGATGCCGCGCTTGACTATATTAAATACGGATTGGGTGGCATTTTGAATTCTTTTTATGACTATTTGTATTATCTTTATCCAACATCTTTAGGAGAGCTGCAAATTGTAGATGAAATTTTCTATAGCGAGGATGAAATAATGACGGGTAGAGGCCGTCGAATCAGGTTCTCGCTTGAGAAAGGTGCAGTTGGAAAAAGCATAGAAGAAGACACTAACATCATCAATAGCCAATATTTCATAGATCCTGTTGGTTGCTTGCTTGACAGTGTGTTTGTGTCCGCCCAAGCAGATGATGAAATTTTTGAAAAATTCGTGTCTTTACACGATTTCGATTTTTCTGACAAACAGAATCTCATAAATTCTTGTTTTGATTTTGAAAAGCCCATGTATGAAGGATATTCCTATAAGAAACAATGCGAATAATACTCTCATAGTACTTATGAAGAAAGCCATCATTATAGCAACGATGATACTTGCAGCCACATTACAAATGTCGGCACAAGAAACACGAAGCCCTCAAATCGCTTTCGAGGAAACGGTGTTCAACTTCGACACCATCGTGCAAAACAGCAACGCGGAGCACGTTTTCTGCTTCGCCAACGAGGGCGATGCACCGCTGCTCATCACCTCGGCGTTCTCTTCGTGCGGCTGCGTGGTGCCCGAATGGCCAAGGGAACCCATCACGCCCAAGGCCAAGGCGAGCATCAAGGTGAAATACAATACAAGCAAAGCTGGTGCGTTCACCAAGATCATTGTCGTAAAATCAAACGACACGGCTTCGTCCAAAACCGTGCTGCGCATCAATGGCGTTGTGGTGGAAGAAAAAAAACAGAACGCAAAAACTAGTCAAATCAGCAGATTAACATTATTAAAAAATTTACAGCAATGAAAAAACACAGAATCCTAATGGGAGCCTTGGCTCTCGCAATGGTGGCAGCGACCGTTATCGCTTGCACGAAGGAAAAAGAACAACAACAGGAAACGCCAGAACCGCAGCAGCAAACGGCCAACCCCAACGACCTCACCTTGGCCGAAATGATAGAATCTTTAAGCTGGGAGGAAGGCAAGGCTTTCTTCGAAAACCAACCCATCAAGGATTACACCGCTGTATGTGAAAAAGTGTTGAATGATTGTGGGTTTGAGGAAAGAGAAGCGGGATTCCCCTTTGTTATTTCATTTGAATTGAGGATGCCCAATGGAGACTGTAATCCAGAGTTGTCGGGCTATTGCGTCGTTATTCGAAAGAAGGATGTTTCTTCCGTTCAATCCAATGCGTTGGGATATTTTGAAGATGGCAAATTGGTCATTATTCCAACTACAGAGGACAATGGCTTCACTGCTGATGGCTATTTGGCAATTGGTTCACCCGTCGAAGTTCAAAATGATTCCATTGTTATACAAGAGGGCGTATATACTGCTTATTATGATGAAGAACTAGGATGTTATTCGGCAGTTGCTGTAGATTATTACAGAATCAACTAATTTTTGTGAAAGTATTATTTGAGGATGCTGATGGTTTTTTCAGCATCCTTTGTCGGTTTATATCCATTTAATCCATATTTTTGCAGTAATATCAAAAAAAATATCAAAATTATGAAAGACAAAACCTTCAAAAACATTCGTTTGTGCTGCTATCTTGCCTTTGCCTTTTGCATCATTTGGGCAATCCTTATGGTGAACTACCTTGTTGCTGATATATTTGGCTATGGAGCATCTTCTCACCCTATCAATTGGTCAGTTAATTCGATGATGAAATCTGTCGTTCTCGTTTTGTTTTTGTTGGGCTTGGTTACTATGATTGCCTTGTGTGTCAAGGCTATTCTCAATACTTTTAATGGGCTTCGCGAAAACACGGTATTTCCTAAAAGCAATGTAAAACTTATGTTTTGGATTGCCATAGCTGACTTTGTTTATCTTTTGGGCTATTGGAATCTTCCAATCTTGTGGAAAGAGGATGTGGTATTTCAGTTCCAGTACACCAATTTCATTACGCCCTTCTTCCTGCTCTTCTTCGCCTTCATGTACAAAGTGGCTGCGGATGCAGTCGAGGAAAACAATCTAACCATTTGAGCCATGATTGTAATGAATTTAGATGTTATGATGGCCAAGCGCAAGGTGCGCTCCAACGATTTGGCCGAAAGAATAGGCCTCACCCAGGCCAATCTCTCCATCCTCAAGACGGGCAAGGCCAAGGCCATCCGCCTCAACACCCTCAACGCCATCTGCCGCGAGCTGGATTGCACGCCGGGCGACATTTTGGAGTATAGACCCGATGAGGAATGAAAAAGAACGCCGGTTTTCATATAAATCAAAAACTTTGTGTATTTTTGCAAAAAATATAAGGAGGAGGAATAATGACTACCGTACAAATGAACGCCGATGTTTACCGTAGTTTGAGTATCATTGCTGAAGACTCGGATTTGATGAAACGTGCCATGTGTTATCTGCGGAAACTTGCCCGTCAGAAGCAGCAGGATGATGCTGCAATGACCAAAGACGAGTTTTTCTCTATGATAGATAAACGAATGGAGGATTATGAAAAGGGCGAATACGTTTCTTTTTCTTCTCCTGAACAAATGCATCGTTATCTTGAAGCGCTTTGAGTATGTATGAGGTTCGCTATCAAAAAGAAGCAATGAATGATATGGCCAAATTGAAGCGTCAGGAACCTGCCGCGTTCAAGAAAGCCGTCAAGTTGATTGATGAATTGTATGAGCATCCGAAAACGGGAACTGGTAAACCTGAACCTTTATCTGGCGATAAGGCTGGCCAATGGTCACGCCGCATTACAAAAAAGCATCGCTTGGTGTACGAAATCCGTGACAAGGAAGTCATTGTGATTGTGATTTCGGCTTATGGACATTATTCCGATAATTAAGTGGTTTTGAGAAAGTTTATTCCAATACTATTTGGCTGCTTGCTCGCCTTGACGAGCTGCAACACACTGATGCCCCTGCTCTTCGGCCTCCAAGAAATCGACGGCTACGACGCGGAGCAATGCGCCAGGTTCTACAAGAAACTGCCCAAGGATTTTGCCTTCACACCCTTGGTGTGCGACGAGGCGCAATTCTTCCAAGTGAGCCAACTCGGCGCAGATTCCATGCAGAAGAAAGACCTCTACCAGCCGCTGAAAATCATGTACTTCCACGGCGACAGCCTCATGTCGTTCCACATTAATTGCTACTGCCCGCCAACATTGGGCTTTAGCCTTAATTGGAACTTCAAAAACCAGTTTGACGTGTTTCCGCCCACCACGACAGTGCCGTTGGAAGGCTACACGCTTCGCCTCGCCGACATGAAAGGCATCTTCCCCGAAATCAAGGGGGAGGCGGAGTGCACCGTGCTCGTCTTTTGGACGAACATGCTGGCTAAAATTTCACGCTCCGAAATCAAGACGGTGCACAAGAACCTCAAGAAATTCGGCCACCTGAATGATGCCGAGGTCTATCTCGTCAACGACGACATCGTCATGGCGAAATTGCTTAAGGAAGAGGAGTGATTTCAGTCAAAAAAAAGGCGAAAAAACCAATTTCCCGACCACTTTTTCTGTTGGTTCGGAAAAATGAACTATATTTGCGCCCAAATCGAAGATTGGCATTGGCAAATCGGAGATGCAACGTAGTTAAATATCAAGAAGAATGTCTGAAACCAGCAATTCAAACGACTATCTCGACCTGAGGCCGCTCTATGCTTCGCACTACGGCAATAGTCGGATTTTTACGGCAAAGAACAACGGAAGGATGGTGATTGTCAAGGCTTTGAAGGCCGACCGCACCGACAACGCACAATGCCGGGCCATGCTGCGGCAGGAGTATGAAACCACGTCCATGCTCGACAACAAGTTCGTCCGCAAGGCTCTCGACTTCGTCCAAATCGAAGGCTTGGGCGACTGCATCGTTCTCGAATATGTCGAGGGCAAATCGCTGGCCGAGCATGTGCGCGTGGGCACCCTGTCGGAAAAACAGGTGAAGAACATCCTTGCCGAGGTGTGCGACGGGCTTTACTACATCCATCGCAACGGCATCGTCCACAGCAACCTCAACCCAGAGAACATCATGGTGACCGCCGCCGACTGCCGCGTGAAGCTCATCGACTTCGGTGTGCCCGAAACCAACCCCGACGCCGACCGCGATCTGCTCATCAAAGAGATGGAGTTTGTGGCTCCAGAAATCATCAAGGGTGAGGACGTCGACCTGCGGGCCGACATCTACTCGTTGGGCAAAATCATGGAATTCATCGGCGAGCGCAATATCTCAAGGCAATACACCAGCGTGGCCACCCACTGCACCCAATTCTCGAAAGAACAGCGCTACGACAGCATCTCCGAGGTGCGGTCGGCCATCACCAAGGGCCACCCTGCGATGAAGATCGTCGTGCTGCTGCTGGTTCTTGCCGTGTTGGGCGTGTTGGCCTATGTCTATGTGCCCAAGATCAAGGCCAACATGGAGAAGGAACGCGCCGAGCGCATGGCCGCCGACTTCGACCGTGTGATAAGCAACATGCGCGACGAGATTCCCGCCTTGTGCGAGAAATACCGCATCAAGTCGATCAACGATTCGCTGGCCTTCGACTGGGCTGCCGACAGCCTCCGCTTCGCCCAAAGCCTGACACCGTTCTTCGGGTCGGGCGACTTCAGGCTCGCGCCATCGCCACGCTCAACGAGCAGAAAGCCGCCATCGAAGAAAGCCGCCAGAAAGGCTTCGACAGCCTCTTGGTGAGCCAATTCAAGGCCGCCAACGACAGCCTCGTCAGTGCCTTGCAAGCCACCCAACCCAACATGACCGAAAAGCAATGGCGCGACGAAGCCCAAAAGTGGTTGGGACGAATGAAATAATTCCACCCAAATGGAGTTATTATTGTACAAATAATAATACGACACAAAAGTGCACAGGAAGACACATATCATCATCACCATAGGCTGCGCCATGGGATTGCTGCTGTTGAGCGGCTGCAACACCAAGAAAAACACGCTCACCCGACGGATGTTCCACAACCTGACCAGCCACTACAACGTGTATTGGAACGGCGAGAAAAGCCTGCAGGACGGCGACCGCCAGCTTCGCGACAGGGTGAAAGACGACTACACCAAGGTGCTGCCAGTCAACAACTACGGCACCCAACAAGACGGAACAAGCCTCAACTCGTCGATGGACCGCGCCTTGGAGAAAACCGCCATCTGCGTGCAGAAGCATTCCATGAAGTTCGGCAACCGCGAGCGCGTGAAGTGGATCGACGACGCGTATCTCGTCATGGGCAAGGCGCACTTCTACAAGCACGACTACCTTCCCGCCGCCCGCACCTTCGACTTCGTGGCCAACGAATACCACTACAACGACATCTCCTACGTGGCCAATATGTGGCTCATCAAGACCTACCTCGCCAAGCCCCTCTCGAAGATTGGCCGCGCGGTGGGCCTGAGCTCCGACGCCACCGCCGGGCTTCTCGCCGCCTCCGCCAACGTGCTGGCTGCCCTTGCCATGGTCAAGGACCTCAAGGCGCGCGACAAGGTCATCGTGATCTCCTTCAGCGTGTGCTGCGCCTTCCTCTTTGGCGACCACCTCTCCTTCACCGCCAACTTCCAGCCAACGCTCATCGTGCCCGTACTCCTGGGTAAGCTCGCAGGCGGGGTCTGCGCCATCTTCTTTGCAACGCGGCTTGCGATCCGAAAGGCCGAGGAACTCGAGGCGCACGACCTCGCAACGGGGGAACTCGAAGGCTAGCGGGGCGTCCTTCGGGCCTCCGCACGGCCACATGCGCGCCTACCACTCGCCGGCAACGGTGGCCCACACGCAGCCCCATTCTGCTCGGCCACGGACATCTGCCCGCTCCCCTCGAGGCGGCAAACAATAATGTTTGCTCAGCCATGACGGAGGAAGGGGCAGCATGTCCACAGAGGTCACCCTAGAGCGCTTCACGTTCCCCTCGACAGACGGCACGCCGACCATCAGCGCCTGCGCCTGGTGGCCGGCGGGGATGGGGCCGAGCGGGGCCGCACAGGCACCATCGCCGCGCGGCGTCGTGCAGCTCGTCCATGGCATGGCCGAGCACATCGACCGCTACGACACCTTCGCGCGATTCCTCGCGTCCCACGGGTTTCTTGTGGTGGGGCACGACCAAATCGGCCACGGGCGCTCCTGCGCCCCCGAGCACTGGGGCGAGCTGCCCGTTGGCCGCGGGGCAAAGGCACTCGTTGAGGACATCGACGTCCTGCGCAGCATGACGCAGGAGCGCGTGGCCCCCGCCACCCCTTACGTCCTCTTCGGCCACAGCATGGGCAGCTTTGAGGTCCGCTCCTACATCGCGCACCATGGTGAGGGCCTGGCTGGGGCCATCATCTGCGGCACGGGCTTCCTTCCCGCCGCCGCGTCGGACGTGGCCCTCAAGATCACGTGGCTCGAGTCCTTCTTCAAGGGCGCCGACCACCGCTCCGCCTTGGTCGACTCCATGGGGGCGGGCGGCTACGGGAAGGCCATCCCAAATGCGCGGACCAACCTCGACTGGCTCTCCCACAATCGCAGGAACGTCGACGAGTACATCGCAGACCCCTCCTGCGGCTTCATGTTCTCGGTTGGGGCATATCACGAGCTTGCCGTCCTCACCTCCGAGGCCAACTCCCCCGCCTGCGCCGCGGCCGTGCCGCATGACCTCCCGCTCCTCTTCATAGCCGGCTCGGAGGACCCCGTCGGCGACAACGGCGAGGGCGTCGAGAAGGCCGCCGCGCTCGCGCGCGGGGCAGGCTCCACCGAGGTCACGGTGAAGCTCTATCCCCACATGCGACACGAGATCTTGAACGAGAACGGCTGCGAGCAGGTCTTTGCCGACGTGCTTGCTTGGGTCGAGAAGCACGCAATGGCCCGTACCAACGATGGCGTGCCTGCGCCAAGCGGCAAGACCGAGGAGTGCTAGCCATGGCAACCGAGAAGTACGTCATCGCACTCGACCAGGGCACCACCTCGAGCCGTGCCGTGCTCATCAACCGAGCTGGCCGTATGGTCGACTGCGTGCAGCGCCCCTTCCAGCAGATCTTCCCCAAGCCGGGCTGGGTCGAGCACAACCCGCAGGACATTCTCTACTCGCAGCTTGGCTCGCTCACGGAGCTTCTCGCCAGGCGCGGCCTCACGGTCGAGGACATAGACTCCATCGGCATCGACAACCAGCGCGAGACCACCATAGTGTGGGACCCAACCACCGGCCAGCCCGTCTACAACGCCATCGTCTGGCAGTGCAGGCGCACCGCAGACCTGGTGGAGCAGCTCTGCGGCACGCCGGAGGCCCGGCGGATGATCCAGGAGAAGACGGGGCTCCTCCCCGATGCGTACTTCTCCGCCAGCAAGATTCGCTGGATCCTCGACAACGTGCCTGGCGCAAGGGAACGAGCCGAGGCGGGCGAGCTGCTCTTTGGCACCGTTGACACCTGGCTCGTGTGGGTGCTCACCGGTGGCCTGGTTCACGCGACCGATGTCACCAACGCCAGTCGCACGATGCTCTACAACATCCACGAGGACTGTTGGGACAAGGACCTCCTCAACCTCTTTGGCATTCCGGAATCCATAATGCCCGAGGTCAGGCGCTCGAGTGGCTCCTTTGGCGAGACGAGCTACCCAGGCGTGCCCGCCGGCATCCCCATCACCGGCGTGGCCGGCGACCAGCAGGCAGCCCTCTTCGGGCAGTGCTGCTTCGAGCCTGGGCAGGCCAAGAACACCTATGGGACCGGCTGCTTCATGCTCATGCACACGGGACATGAGGCGCGAGCGAGCAAGAGCAACCTTGTCACGACCATCGTCGCCTCGGCACCCAACGTTGAGGGCACCGAGTACGCACTCGAAGGTTCCGTCTTTGTGGCGGGCGCGCTCATCCAGTGGCTTCGCGACGAGCTGGGGATCGTCCAGAACGCCGCCGACACCGAGTGGATGGCGAAGAGCGTGGAGGACACGGGCGGGGTCTACATCGTGCCGGCGTTCACGGGGCTGGGGGCGCCCTGGTGGAAGCCGGACGCTCGTGGCGCGATTCTGGGCATCACACGCGGAACCACCCGCAACCACATCGCCCGCGCAGCGCTCGAGGCGCTCGCGTACCAGATCCTCGACCTTTCCGACGCCATGGCCAAGGACGCCGGGCACCCGCTGGGCGTTCTCAACGTCGATGGCGGCGCCAGCGCGAACAGTTTCCTCATGCAGTTCCAGGCAGACCTCTTGGGCTGCGAGCTGAGAAGGCCGCAGAACACCGAGACGACCTCACTTGGCGCTGCGTTTCTCGCGGGACTGTCGACCGGCTACTGGAGTGGGACCGACGAGCTTCGGGCGCTGCGCGAGACGGACGACGTGTTCCGCCGCCAGATGGACCCGGAGCGCGTTGACAGGCTCGTCACTGGCTGGCACGAGGCCGTGCGCCGCGTGATGTAGGTGGGCGAGCACGGCGGGCCTGCGCGCGTCACAGCCTGCGCGCGTCACACATTCGTTATCGATTGTGTGACGCGCGCTGGTCGATACACATTCGGGTGACGAATGTGTATCGAAGGCAAGCCCTTATCAGCAATCCGTTGACCGGGATAACCTGTTGACCGTGATAGAAGGCCCTACCCCAGCACCTCCGCCGCAATGCGAGCGGTCTCGGTGGCGTCCTTCGCATAGAAGTCCGCCCCGACCATCTTCGCGTACTCGGGGTTGAGCACGGCACCTCCCACCACGACCTTGCACCAGGGGGCCTCCTTGCGGAGAAGCTCGATGGTCTCTGCCATAGCGGGCACGGTCGCGGTCATGAGGGCAGAGAGGCCGCAGAGCAGCACGTGGTCTTTGACCACGGCGTCGGCGACAACCTGGGGCGGCACGTCTCGGCCGAGGTCGATGACGTTGTATCCGTAGTTCTCGAGCAGCATGCGCACGATGTTCTTGCCGATGTCGTGGATGTCGCCATGGACGGTGCACACCACGATGGAGCCCTTCTCGGGAACGTTGGCGTCCTGCCCGCCTGCATCCACCGCCTTCTTGATGGTCTCGAAGCCTGCCTTGGCCGCCTCGGCGGATGCCATGAGCTGGGGAAGGAAGAAGACCCCCTTCTCGAAGCGCTCCCCCACCACGTCGAGCGCGGGGATGAGGACCTCGTTGATGGCGAACATGGGGTCGTGCTCCTCGATGACCTGGGCCACCACCTCGGGCATGGGTCCCTTGCGGCCGGCAAGCACAAGCTCGCGGGCACGGGCGGCGGGATCTGCGGGCTCGGCGGACGTCGCGGCAGCCGTCGCCGAGACACCGGCAGGGGACGCCGCGGGCTTCTCGGCGGAAGACGCCGACGCTGGGGCACGGTCGCTTCTCTCCGCATAGTTGGCGACAAAGTGCTGGGCGCTCTCGTCCTCGCCCGAGAGCACGCGCCAGGAGTCGACCACGTCCATCATGCGGGTGAGACAGGGGTTGATGATGGCAAGGTCAAGGCCGGCCGAGAAGGCCGCCGCCAGGAAGGTCCCGTTCACGAGCGGCCTGAAGGGCAGGCCGAAGCTTATGTTGCTCACCCCAAGCACGGTGCGAACGCCGGGAAGCTCCTGCTTGACCAGTCGTATGGCGTCGAGAATGGCCCTGGGCTGGGTCTGGTCCGTCGAGGCGGCCATGGTGAGGCAGTCTATGACCACGTCATGGCGTGGGATGCCGAGCTTCTCGCACTCGCGAACGATCTTCCGGGCAACGGCGAGACGGCCCCCTGCCGTTGCGGGGATGCCGTCCTCGTCGAGGGTGAGCCCCACCACCGCGCAACCGTAGTGCTTCACGATGGGGAGCACGTCCGCCATGGTCTGGGCCTTGCCGTTGGTTGAGTTGATAAGCGCCTTGCCCGGGTAGCTGCGCACGGCCGCCTCGATCACGGCCGGGTCCGCGGCGTCGATCTGCAGGGGAAGCGTGCTCACGCCCTGAAGCTCCGAGACGAGCTGGCACATCACGGCACGCTCGTCTATCTCGGGCAGGCCGGCATTCACGTCAAGGATCTGCGCCCCGGCACGGCCCTGCTCGATGGCCATGTTCATCACGTAGTCGTGGTCGCCCGAGCGCAGCGCCTCCTTCATCAGGCGCTTGCCGGTGGGGTTGATGCGCTCGCCTATGACGCCCACCTGACCGTAGTCGAGCGAGCAGACCTCCTGCGCGCTCGAGACGGCAAAGCTGTCGCGCACATGGCGGGCGGCAGGCATGCGGCCGGCGAGAAGCCCGTGCTCGCGGGCGATGTGCGCGGGCGTCGTGCCGCAGCAGCCGCCAATCACGGTGACGCCAGCGTCCAGCATCTCGGCGACGGCCCCCGCATACTCCTCGGGGCCCACGTCGTACGTGGTCACGCCATCCACCACGTGCGGCAGCCCGGCATTTGCCTGCGCCATCACGGGGCAGGACGTCCATGGGAGCATGCGCTCCACGAGCGGCGCCACCGCGGCGGGTCCGAGCCCGCAGTTGATGCCCACGACGTCTGCCCCCAGCGAGGAGAGCGTGACTGCGGCCGCCTCCGGCGTGGTCCCCAAAAACGTGCGCCCGTCCTCGCCAAAGGTCATGGTCACGAACGCAGGAAGGTCAGAGTTCTCGCGCACGGCGAGAAGCGCGGCCTTCGCCTCGGCAAGGTCGGCCATGGTCTCGATAACGAAAAGGTCCGCACCTGCTGCGTCTGCCGCCCGAACCTGCTCGGCAAAGAGGTCGTACGCGTCGTCGAAGGGCAGCGGACCCATGGGCTCGAGAAGCTGCCCCGTGGGGCCGAGGTCGGCAGCCACGTAGCGAGCACCCGATTCCCGCGCACACGAGACGGCGGCCGAGAAGACCTCGCCAACGCTCGCGGCATCCCCCAACTTGGCAGAGTTGGCACCAAATGTGTTGGTGGTCACGACCTCGGCACCCGCGGCGACATAGGCGGCGTGGACCTCCCGAATCTCGGAGGGGTTCGTGAGGCAGAGCAGCTCGGGAAGCTCGCCCGCGGCAAGGCCCCGAGCCTGGAGCTGCGTTCCCGTGGCCCCATCGAAGAGCAGGAACTCCTCGCCACGAAGCACGGCGGCAAGATGCTCGTCGCGCACACGGCGGGGGCGAGGGGCAAGCCGGTCCTTTGGCCAGCGCGACTCTCCCCTTGCGAAACCATTGGCGCTCATGGGCAGCTCCTCTCGCCGCTATCCGCGACATGTGTGGCCGGTTGGCCGTATGGTGCAGAAGTCAAAGCATGGGCAGCCCGCGCAGCTCGCATGCGTGGAGGGCTGCATCGCATCGAAGAGCCCCACCACGGCCGTCACGCTCTTGGTTGGCACCATGAGCAGGGTATCCGTGAGCGTGATGCCCAGCTGGCGCTGGGCGTCGAGCGCCTGCAGAAGGACTGGTTGGGTCGTCATGGGCATGTCCCCGTAGCCGGGGCTAAAGCGGAAGTTCGAGAAGAGCCCGCGCTCGTGGCCTGCGGCGACGATGGAGGCCTCGCAGGCGTCCGCCGCACGCTCGACCAGCGCGGTTGCCGCCGCGTCGAACACCACCTGGCCCACGCGGTCGGTGAGCGAGAGGCGTCGAAGCTCGCGCTCGACCCCCATGCCCACGGTCACGGCCATGACGCCAACCGCGACGGCACCGTCCATATGCTCTTGCATGGAGCGCCCGAGAAGCTCGAGCGACGTGCCGGAAAGCCGGACGATGGGCGTGCCGTCCTCCTTGGTCCCACGACCCTCCACCTCAAAGAGCCGCCACACGCCGCGAGGCGCACCGATGGAGAGACACCGCTCAACGCCACCGTCGATGCGTCCCTCGAGTTCCTGGGTCATCTCCTGACCCGCATAGCCAAGGTAGCGAAGGACCTCGGCGCGGTCGACGGAGTCTATTGCATACGACTCGACCACAGCATCACCCCAGGTACCCCATACCAGCAAGGGCATCGTGAGTGGCCTGGGCGATCTCGGGATGGTTCATGCTGTAGATGTGGATGCCATCGACCCCGTTCTCCGCGAGGTCACAGATCTGCTCGCAGGCATACTCGATGCCCGCACGGGCCTGGGCAGTGGGGTCGTCGCCCGCGCGAACGAGGCGCTTCACGACCTTCGCCGGAATCGACGCCCCGCAGTTAAACGCCATGCGCTGAATCT
>ONVP01000369.1 GCA_900321315.1 uncultured Bacteroidales bacterium | reverse complement strand
TTATGTGCAACTCTACAAGATGGGCTATCACATCGAATATGTGGATATGGGCGGCGGCCTCGGCGTGGATTACGACGGAACGAGGTCAAGCAGCGCAAGCTCAGTAAATTACAGCATCCAAGAATACGCCAACAACGCGATTTACACCATCGTGGATGCCTGCGACAAGAACGAACTGCCCCACCCCAACGTCATCTGCGAGTCGGGACGCGCACTGACAGCCCACCATTCCGTGCTGATTTTCGAGGTGCTGGAAAAGACCTCGCTACCCGAATGGGACGACAACGAAGAACCCGAAGAAAACGACCACGAACTCATCAAGGAACTATACGATTCGTGGGACGAACTCACCAAAAACTCATCGCTCGAGATCTGGCACGACGCGCAGGAAATCCGCGAAGAGGCTCTCAACCTGTTCAGCCTCGGCCTGTTAGACCTCAAGTCGCGCGCCAAGGTGGAAAGGCTGTTTTGGAGCATCGCCCGCGAGGTGAACCACATCGCCAACAGCCTGAAACGTGTGCCAGAAGACTTTACTTCGCTTCCTAAACTATTGGCCGACAAATACTTCTGCAACTTCTCATTGTTCCAATCACTGCCCGACCTTTGGGCCATCGACCAGCTCTTCCCCATCATCCCGATCCAAAGGCTTGACGAAAACCCAACCCATTTGGCCACCTTGCAGGACATCACCTGCGACAGCGACGGAAAAATCACGAGCTTTGTGGGCAAGGCCACGCCGCACACCATTCCGTTGCACAACTTCACCGACAAGGAGCATTATTATATAGGTGTGTTCCTCGTGGGCGCATATCAGGAAATCCTCGGCGACCTGCACAACCTGTTTGGCGACACTAATGCGGTGCACATCTCCGTGGACGAAAAGGGATACTACATCGACCAAGTCATTGACGGCGAGACTGTTGCCGACGTTTTGGAATACGTCCAATACAGCCCGAAGAAACTCGTCCGCACGGTGGAGACATGGGTCACCAAGTGCGTCAAGGAAGGCAAAATCACCGTTGAGGAAGGCAAGGAATTCCTGTCCAACTATCGGTCGGGATTGTATGGATACACTTATTTAGAGTAATCTATTTTGGCCTCTGGCATATGACTATGACAATGGCCGCTCCTACTTTATTGTAGAGGCGGCCATTGTCATAAGCCATAAATAGTAATCAAGCGAACATACTCTCAATCACGTCCTTGTACTTTGCCGTGATGACCTTGCGTTTCACTTTGAGCGTAGGCGTGAGCAAGCCGTTGGCGATGCTCCACTCATCGGCAAGGAGAACGTGTTTCTTGATTTTCTCGGTTTCGCCCAAACTCTTGTTCAGGCTGTTCACTTCCTTGGCGTAATGCTTCAGCACCTCGGGATTCTTGATCATTTCCTCATTAGAGGTGTAAGGAATCTTCTCGTGAGCGCACCATGCCTTCAAGTCGGCGAAACTCGGGATGATGAGCGCACCAGCAAACTTCTGGTTTTCGCCCACAACGAGAATCTGCTCAATCAGCTTGGAGGCACAGAACTTGGCCTCGATAACGTCGGGGTTGATGTACTTGCCGCCCGAGGTCTTGAACAGGCTTTTGATACGCCCCGTGATGCGCAGACGATTGTATTGGTCGATTTCGCCCATGTCTCCGGTGTGGAACCAGCCGTCCTCGTCGATGACTTCCTTAGTAAGTTCAGGCTGCTTGTAGTAGCCCATCATCACGTTGTGTCCGCGGCAGATGATTTCGCCATTTTCGGCAATTTTCACCTCTGTTCCGGGCAGTGGTTGGCCGACATAGCCCACCTCGCGACCGTGCGGGTTGCGGGTGCTCACGGCGATGACGGGTGAGGTCTCCGTCAAGCCATAGCCTTCAAATACCGGCATTTTGATGGCCGAGAAGAAGCCCGCAATCTTTTGAGAGATGGCTGCGGCACCCGACACGATGATGTCGAAGTTCTCGGCACCGATGTTGGCGCGTATCTTGCTGTAAACCAGCTTGTCGGCAATGCCAAGTTTGAAATCGTAGAACCAATGGCGGCTGACGGAGTCAATCTTGTAGCGCTCGCCGAGGTGTAAGGCCCAGAAGAAGATGACCCTCGCGATGCCTTTCTGTTTTTTTCCGGATTGGTAAATCGCGTCGTAGAAACGCTCCAGCCGCGGCACGGCACACATCATTGTGGGATGGATTTCGTGCATGTCGCTAGCGATGGTGGCCAAGCTCTCAGCGTAATAGATTGACATTCCGCGATATTGGTAGCAATAGTTCAGCGCGCGCTCGTAGGCGTGGCACACCGGCAAGAAGCTGAAAGCCTTGTCGGAATGGTCGCTGATGGTGTAATGGAAATTCTTGAACTGGTTCATCAGGTTGTGGTGCGAAAGCATCACGCCTTTGGGCGTTCCCGTGGTGCCTGAAGTGTAGATGATGGTGGCGCATTCCATCTCATCCACGGCGGCTTTTCTCGCCTCAAGTTCCTCGGCGTGAGGATGTTCCTTGCCGAGTTGCAGCAGTTGGTCGAAATAGGGATATGTCTCGCGGTCGACCATGGTATAGACCAGCTTCACGTTGGGCGCGTCGGGCAGGATGTTGGTCACCTTGTTCATCACCGAGAGGCCGTCGATGACGACCAGCTTGGCGTCGCAGTCGGCGAGGATGTAGCGGTAGTCCTCCTCGCTGATGGTGGGATAGATTGGCACGGTGACGGCTCCAACTTGGCTGATGGCCATGTCGAGCAGGTTCCATTCGGGACGGTTGGTCAGGATCATGGCCACCTTGTCGCCTTTTTCGATGCCCAAGTCGATGAGGGCATAGCTCAATGTGTTGGCTTGTTCGAGATAGTCGTGGGCACTGTATTTCACCCATTCCCCGTTCTTTTTTCCGGCCAAGGCCGCTTGCTGGTTCGGGTACTTCTCCACATAGTTCTGGAGAAGGTCGAAGACTCTTTTG
>ONVP01000374.1 GCA_900321315.1 uncultured Bacteroidales bacterium | reverse complement strand
ACCGACGCCGCCATGCAGCAGACAACCGCCGTCGACGCTGGCGACAAGTGGATCCTGAACGGCACGAAGATCTTCATCACCAACGCATCCTACGCCAATGTGTTCATCGTCATGGCCATGACGGACAAGTCGAAGGGCACGAAGGGCATCTCGGCCTTCATCGTCGAGAAGGGTATGCCTGGCTTCAGCATCGGCAAAAAAGAGCTGAAGATGGGTATCCGCGGCAGCGCGACCTGCGAGTTGGTTTTCGAAAACTGCGAAGTGCCGAAGGAGAACCTCCTTGGCCAACTCGGCAAGGGCTTCAGCATCGCCATGAAGACCTTGGACGGCGGCCGTATTGGTATCGCCTCGCAGGCTCTCGGTATCGCTCAAGGTGCTATGGATGAGACCGTTAAGTACACCAAGGAACGTAAGCAGTTTGGCAAAGCCATCGCCCAGTTCCAGAACACCCAATTCCAAATGGCCGACCTTAAGACGAAGGTCGAGGCTGCCCGTTTCCTCGTGCGCAGCGCCGCTTGGAAGAAAGACAATGGCATCCCGTGTTCGGCCGATGCAGCCATGGCAAAGCTCTTTGCCCAAGGCCGTGCAGTTCCATGGCGGTTATGGCTACACCCGCGAGTATCCTGTGGAGCGCATGATGCGCGACGCCAAGATTACGGAGATTTACGAAGGTACATCGGAAGTCCAGCGCATGGTCATTGCCGGTCATTTGTTCAAATAATAGGAGGGAAGCAGTATGAATATTATCGTTTGTATCAAGCAAGTTCCGGATACCACCGAAATCAAGATTGATCCGGTAAAGGGTACGCTGATTCGTGAAGGCGTTCCGAGCATCATGAACCCCGACGACAAGGGCGGCCTCGAACTCGCCCTGCGTCTGAAAGACCAATTTGGCGCCAACGTCACCGTCGTTTCGATGGGACCTCCGCAGGCCGATGTCATCATGCGCGAAGCCTTCGCCATGGGTGCCGACCGCGCCATCCTTCTCTCTGACCGTAAGTTTGCAGGCTCCGACACCTTGGCCACCTCGTATGCCTTGGCCGGACTTTGCAAGACTTTGGACTATGACCTCATCATCGCCGGCCGTCAGGCCATCGATGGCGACACCGCACAAGTGGGTCCCGAAATGGCCGAACACCTCGGTCTGCCTCAGGTTTCCTACGTTTGCGACGCAAAGAAACTCGACAACGGCAACCTGCTGGTCCACAAGGAGAACGAAGACAGCGTCCAAGTCCTCGAAGTGGAAGGCAAGTGCCTGCTGACCGTCCTTGCTTCCGCCTTCGAAGCCCGCTACATGACCGTGAGCGGCATCGTTGAGGCCTACAACAAGGAAGTGGAAGTTTGGAACGCCGACAAGGTCGGTTACGACGAAAGCCGTCTCGGTCTGAGTGGTTCGCCCACCAAGGTGTTCCAGTCGTTCCCGAAGGCCATGAAGGCTCCGGGCGAGGTCCACGAAGTGAGCGAAGAAGAAGCCGTCGAGCTGATTGTCAATAAGTTAAAAGAAAAACACATCATCTAAAAGTTACAGCCATGGAATTGAAAGATTATAAGAACGTATTCGTTTTCGCTGAACAGCGTGAAGGTAACATCCAATCCGTTGCCTACGAACTTTTAGGTAAGGCCCGCGACCTCGCCGACACCCTCGGTGAGAAGGTTGTGGCCATGTTGCTCGGCTGCGGCATCAAAGACCAAGCTCAGAAACTGATTGAATTCGGTGCTGACGAGGTCATCGTTGCCGACTGCCCCGAACTGAAAGACTACTTGAGTGAGCAATACACCCAGGTCGTTGACCAGATCATCAAGGAGCGTTGCCCCAACATCGTGCTCTATGGTGCCACCACCATTGGCCGTGACATGGCTCCGCGTATCGCTTCGCGTCTGAAGACCGGTCTGACGGCAGACTGTACCAAGCTCGAAGTCGTCAGCGACGAGAAGAGCAACGGCGAGCCGCAGTTCCGCCAAACCCGTCCCGCTTTTGGCGGCAACCTGATGGCTACCATCATTTGCCCCAACACCCGTCCGCAGATGTCCACCGTGCGTCCTGGTGTGATGCAGAAGCGCCAGCGCGAGGAAGGACGTCAAGGCGTGGTCACCAGCTTCGTTCCGACCTTTGACACCAGCAAGTTCAAAGTCAAACTCGTCGAGACCATCCGCGAGGAGAAAGCCATGGTTGATATTGCCGATGCCAAGATTTTGGTTTCGGGCGGTCGTGGTGTCCAAAACAAGGAAGGCTTCGACAAGTTGCAGGCTTTGGCCGATGTGCTTGGCGGACAGGTTTCGTCGAGCCGTGCCATGGTCGATAACGGCGTGATGCCTCACGAGCGTCAGGTCGGTCAGACGGGTAAGACCGTCCGCCCGAACCTCTACATGGCTTGTGGTATCAGCGGTGCCATCCAGCACTTGGCCGGTATGGAAGAGTCCGACTTCATCATTGCCATCAACAAGGACAAGTTCGCGCCCATCTTCAGCGCCGCCGACCTCGGCATCGTTGGAGATCTGCACAAGATTGTCCCTATGCTGACGGAGAGACTGAAGAAGGAACTGGAGAAGTGATTCTCCTGAATGCTATCGCCCTGTGTAGAGATGCCATTGGGCATCTCTACTGGGGTGATAATTTGAGATATAGACAAATCCGACAACGCGGGGAAAGCATGTGCGTTTTTGATGAAACTGACCCCAAGAACTCGGATAGGGAA
>ONVP01000136.1 GCA_900321315.1 uncultured Bacteroidales bacterium | reverse complement strand
GGCCTTTTTGCAGCACCACGATTTCGTCGGCGTATTGGATGGTCGAAAGGCGGTGGGCAATGACGATGGAGGTGCGCTGGCTCATCACTTTGACCAAGGCATCTTGTACAAGTCGCTCACTTTCAGTGTCTAAGGAGGATGTGGCCTCGTCCAATATTAATATAGGTGGATTCTTCAGCACGGCGCGGGCGATGCTCAGGCGTTGGCGCTGACCGCCGCTGAGGTTCATGCCGCGGTCACCGATGAGGGTGTCGTAGCCGTGCTCCAACTCCATGATGAACTCGTGCGCATTGGCGATTTTGGCCGCTTCGATGACCTTCTCCTTCGAGATGTTTTCCATGCCGAAGGCGATATTATTAAATACGGTGTCGTTGAACAGGATGGTTTCTTGCGACACCACGCCCATCAGGCCGCGCAGGTCGCTGATTTTGTAGTCTCGGATGTCGTGTCCGTCGATGCAGACACTTCCACCGCCCACTTCATAAAAGCGCGGCAACAGGTCGGCCATGGTCGATTTTCCGCCGCCGCTCTCTCCGACGAGGGCGACAAACTTGCCTTTCGGAATCTTCAGATTGACACCCTTCAAGACCTCGTCCTTGCCGTAGCTGAAATGCACGTCCTTGTATTCGATGCTGTCGTTGAAGTCTTTGATTTCCAGCGGATTTTCCTTTTCTATGATGACTTCTTCGGCATCCAAAATCTCAAAGATACGTTCCGCCGAGGCGATGCCTTTTTGCACGTTATAGTAGCCTTGCGAGAACGACTTGGCAGGCGAGATAATCTGCGAGAAGACGACGATGTAAGTGATGAAGTCGCCCGCTTTGATGCCGCCGCCGCCGCCGAGAATCAGCCTGCCGCCGAACCACAGCACGAGAATCACCACCGCCGAAGAGAGAAATTCGCTCATCGGGGAGCTCATGTCGCGCTTGCGGTGAATGCCGCGCAGCACTTTGGTATAGTCGGCGTTTTGTTCCTCGAACTTGTCGCTGGAATAGCGCAACGCGTTGAAAGCCTTGATGATACGAAGTCCGGAAATGGTCTCTTCCACGGTTGAGATGATGCCCGCCAGCTTGGTTTGGCCTTCCTTCGACTCCTTCTTCAGCATCTTCCCGACCTTGCCAATAATCAGTCCCGCAATGGGTAATACGAGGATGACGAACAGCGTCAGTTTGGGGCTAAGCGTTACCATGAATAGGAAGAAGCAGAGGATGGTCAGCGGGTCTTTGATGAGCATCTCCAAGTAGTTCAAAATCGAGACCTCAACTTCTTGAACATCAGTGGTGATGCGGGCTATTGTGTCGCCTTTCTTACGGCTGTGGTAGAAGGACAGCGGCAGGATGAGGATTTTGTTGTAGATGTCGCGGCGCAGGTCGTGGACGGCACCCACGCGCACGTTGGCCATGAAATAGCAGGCGAAAAAGCGTCCAAGATTGCGGAAGAAGAAGGCCACAAGCAACACTAAACAGATGAACAATAGCGCATAATGCTTGCCTCCAGAGGCGATGAGGTCGCTCATGAACCAGTTGAGATAGCTCATCAAGTAATCGGAGGTGAAGGCGAACTCAGGCTTGGCCACGGCCTCCACAGCGCCTTCCTTAAACAATAAGGTGAGGAATGGCCCGACCAAGGCGAAACTGAACAGCGAGAAGAAAATGGCCATCAGGTTGAAGACCAAATTCATAACGATGGAAGCCCAATAGGGCTTGATATAAGTAAGAACGCGGGAAAATGTCTTTTGCTTGGTCATAACAAATCAGTTTTCGATGTCGGAATTCTCGTTGAGGAGTTGTTGCAGCTCTCGGAGTTTATTTTCAAGAATGGCTTTGTCGGGCAGATGCAGTTTGTATTCAGCGACAAGTGCTGGCGACATGCTTCGACTTAAGGCATATTCAACAACGGTTTCGTCTTTGGATGTGCATAAAATGAGACCGATGCTTGGCAATTCTCTCACCAGTGGTGAGAGTTTTTCATTTCCAGCGTAAGTCTCGTAAAACTGCTTCATGCGCCAGATGTTTTGCGCTGAAAAACCTTTTATGCCAACATATTTCGATTGCACAAACGAGGCGAATTCTGTCACGATGGATTTGCCCCAAGCATTGCTTTTCACCTTTTCGCTGATGTATTGGCCGATTTGCCAATACATTTCGATCAATTCCCGATTGACGGCGCGAAAGGCCCTTTGCCGCGCTTGCTCGATGATTGCGACAATCTCGTTAAATTCGTTGTTTGTGCTTTGAATAGAGTGCATTTGTCTAATTCCCAATAGGTTATAATTCTCTCAACAGTGGTGAGAGTTTTTATAACATACATAATCATTTCAGTTTCATTCCTTCCAACTCCTCGAAAAACAATTCTTCAAAGTAGAGTTTTTGTCCTCCTAAACTCCAAACATTGAAAACTCTACTTGGAAGATTTTCATTCATATACAAGCCTTTTGTCCCGCCAATAAATCCAAGGACACCTTTTATAATATGCTCATCTTCAATGTCGACAACTTTGATTGCAGTTTCTGGACTTTGCCCCGTACCTTCCGAAAAGATGGCATCGAGCAGTTTGGAAAGCAAACTGTTATAATCTTCCCATCTTTCGTCTTTTTTGTCGTTCATGCATCTGCAAGTGTGAAGCAAAACAGTTAAATCGACCGGATTGTTTTCCAAAAGAGGAATACCTAATTTTATGATTTTATTGCAGTTACCTCTTGCCATGGCTTTGTCAAAATCCATACGCTCGGAGGAGGCAAGAAATGGTAATCCTTTGTGCTCGTTTTTGAACAATCGGCCATAGTACAAATAATAGCATTCAGTTGTAGTCAATTCAGACATGCTGTTTTTTACTTTTTCCTCTAACTTTGGATAGTAGTAACATGAAATGGAGTCGCTCACAACATTAAAAACAACGTGTTTGAAATCTGTGGATACCGCCGCGTATGTAGAATCGGCAGTTTGTCCAAAAGCAATGATGAATCCTAACAGTAAGACGCTGGTTAAAATAGTTTTTTTCATGATACAAAATATTAAAAATTATATCCCGTATAGTTCTCCGGCGTAATCGCAGCCAATTCCATCTTAATCTCCTTGCTCACCGGCAATCCCTTGATGCGGGTGAGGCCTTTCAGCAGCTCGTAGGCGCCTTCAATCTGCTCGCGGCGGAGGATGGTCTGGATGGCTTCGGCCACCACGGCGTAGTTCTGTTGCAGGTCTTGGCGGATTTTGTCCTCGTTGAGCAAGAGTTTGTCCAAACCCTTCATCAGCGATTTGATGGCAATGAGGGTGTGGGCCAGCGGTACACCGATGTTGCGGGTGACGGTGGAGTCGGTGAGGTCGCGTTGCAGGCGGCTGATGGGCAGCTTGGTGCTGAGGAAGGTGAAAATGGCGTTGGCCATGCCGAGGTTGCCTTCGGCGTTCTCGAAATCGATGGGGTTCACCTTGTGGGGCATTGCCGACGAGCCGACTTCGCCCGCCTTGATTTTCTGCTTGAAATATTCCATCGAGACATAAAGCCAGATGTCGCGCGAGAGGTCAATCAATATGGTGTTGATGCGGCGCAGGGCATCGAAATAGGCGGCCATGTAGTCGTAGTGCTCGATTTGCGTGGTGGTCTGCTGTCGCTTGAGTTTCAGGCTCTTTTCCACAAATTTCTTCGCGAAGGCGGGCCAGTCGATGTCGGGGTATGCCACCTTGTGGGCATTCATGTTGCCCGTGGCGCCGCCGAACTTGGCGGAAAATGGCACATTGTTCAGCATCTTCATCTGGTCGTTGAGGCGTTCCACGAAGACGTAAATCTCCTTGCCTAAATGCGTCGGGCTGGCGGGCTGACCGTGGGTCTTGGCCAGCATCGGGACGTCTTTCCATTCCTTGGCCATGCCGTCCAGTTTGTCGATGAGGTCTTCCAAGGCGGGTTTGACGAGCAGTTTGTGCGCCTCCATCATTGAGAGCGGCACGGCGGTGTTGTTGATGTCCTGCGAGGTGAGGCCGAAGTGCAAAAACTCCTTGAAATCGGTCAGGTCGAGTTCGTCGAAGCGGCGTTTCAGGAAGTATTCCACGGCTTTCACATCGTGGTTGGTCTCTTTTTCTATCTCCTTGATTTCCAAAGCGTCTTCCGCTTGGAATTCCTCATAGATGGCGCGGAGGTCGTCGTAGTCGCCGTTGAAGTCCTCGAGTTGCGGCAGAGGCAGTTCGCACAAGGCGATATAATACTCCACCTCGACCATCACGCGGTAGCGGATGAGGGCAAATTCACTGAAAAAGTCGTCCAACTCGGCGGTCTTGGAACGGTAGCGCCCGTCGATGGGCGATATGGCTGTTAAGGGATTGAGGTTCATTATGTTGAATTGTTGATTAACTTCGTTGAATCTTCGATTTGTTGAAATGTTGTTGGTCAATTTAGCAGGCACTGCCTGCTAAATTACAGCCTAAATCACCGCAAAGATAGAAATAATTTTGTTTGGTCAATAGAAACTATAGGTGGGGAGTTCAAAAAATACGTGCAATTACAAAACAATCGGGAACGACTTGAAAAATGTCAGTAGCGATATGGCTTCCTTGCGAAGTCTCGTTTTGGCGAACTTTTTCATTTCTCCGTCTGTCAGCTCGCCAATTCCGTTCATAACTGTCTTGTCGCTTACCTGCTCCAAAACTTCAATGCAACGTTGTATGTGGTCTTGCAGAGGCATTTCCATTCTGCTTTCCACAATACTTGCGTTTATGGGCGTGCGGGTGTTTAGGAAAAACCAGCAGTCGAACACATCGCGACCCGTGAGTTCATTTCTGTCAAGCAAGGCACACAGCTTGTGGGCAAACATATCAGGCTTTGTCAGCACTTTCATCTCGACACCCATCAGGTTTTTGACCTCATAATGGTTGTCGTATTGACGATTCGAGATTTCCACCTTTAACTTACGTTCCCCTTTTTCGTAATCCAACACGAAAACAGGGCCGAAAAACTTCAATGCCTCATCATGAAGCGTACCGTATTTAAGCAACACGTTCTTGGTCCTCTCATAAGCAAGTTTTTCCTTCTCAACATCCAACAGGTTGAAATCCAAGTCCACCGAAAACCTTGGCAGTCCATAGAAAAACATTAGCGCAGTGCCCCCCTTGAAGGCAAGACAGTCGGCCAATTCGCTATCCGCAAACACATCCTTTAGTATTTGCAGCATGTAGAACTTGTGTTTGTTGATATTCATTGTTTATTTTGTTTTAAACAATTCCTTGATCCTTTCATTCATCCGCGACGATTGGTAGATTGGCAACAGTTGTACGACCTTTCTCCTGCTGATGCCATCAAGATTGTCGAAATAGCATTCCGAGTTTAGGTACATCATGTCAAGCAATGCTCTCTCAGGCGTCGCAATGTTGATATTGTCATAACGTTCGATGCCGTCAAGACTGTAAAGGACTTCCTTCTTTATCTGACGATAGCGAAACGTTTGGCCGCCCATCTCAATCTCACGGCTCAAATAGCTTACAGAAGTGATTGCCGAATCATATTGAAACACCACGCCAGCCTTTTGCAGAACATATTCCAAGGAGATATAGGAAGGCACGAAAACCAGCCCAGCCAGCTCCTCCGGATTCGGGCTTGTTTTCGTATAAATTCCTTTTCGCGGATTGAGCAACAATCCTTTCTTGACATAATAGTTCAGTTTTTTAGTCAATGACATATTGCGTTTCTCATTGACTAACAGTGCAATGCTTTTTGTGTTAAAGGCGGTTCTTGGTGAAGCGCCTATTGCCATAATTATGTTTTTTTGCGAACCAATCATCCGAAAATTTCGTATTTACAGTTCGCAAAAATACATTAATTTTGATTACGAGACGGTGTTTTTGAAAAAAATATTGTTTGGTGACAAACAAAAATCCCCCGCCAGAAAATTCCAGCAGGGGATTTGTAGGGACGCACCGCGTGCGTCCGATGTCGTATCACGGCAGCCGCATCGTCGTTTCATCACGGTAGCAGCCCCACAAGCAATCAAAAAATCTTCCTAAAAAATTACAAAAATATTGGAAAAACGGACAAAAACCTGTATTTTTGCATTGGAAAAACGGACAAAATCACCGAAAAAGGTGTTGGAAAAACGGATAAATAATGCTTAATAGAAAGATTTACAAGTATTTAGAGAAATATTACAAGACCAACAAAAAAGCCTTGCTGATAACAGGGGCGCGACAGACGGGAAAATCCTTCTCCATCCGTCATTTTGGAACGACGCATTTCGAGAGCCTGATAGAAATCAATTTCATTGAAATGGCTGAAGCCATTGAGGTGGTCTCTGAGGCAAAAAGCAGCAAGGACATGTTGATGCGATTGTCTGCTTTGACCAACCAACCGCTCATCGAAGGGAAAACCCTCATCTTTTTCGACGAGGTGCAGGAATGCCCCGAAATCGTGACAGCCATCAAGTTCCTTGTTGAGGAAGGCAGTTATCGCTACATCATGAGCGGGTCGCTGTTGGGGGTCGAGTTGAAGGATTTGCGCTCAGAACCAGTCGGTTACATGGATATAAAAGAAATGTTCCCCCTTGACATTGAGGAGTTTTTTGAGGCATTGGGCGTGAGCCAGATGGTGTGGGATGAAATCAAAACGGTTTGGGAACAAAAGCGGCCTGTCGATGCCTTTGTCCACAAAAAGATGATGGAGTTGTTCCGCTTGTATCTCATCGTTGGCGGAATGCCCGCAGCGGTGCAGAAATACCTCGACACGAACAACCTTCAAGAGGTGATGGCTGAGCAGCAAGCCATCATCAGGCTCTACAAGCGCGACATCGCCAAGTATGACAGCAACCACAAACTCTATATCGAGGAAATCTTCGACCTGATTCCCTCGGAACTCAACGCAAAGAACAAACGCTTCATTCTCAAGAACTTGAACGAGAACCTGAAGTTTTCGCGTTACGAGAATAGTTTCATTTGGCTGAAGGAGGCGGGCGTAGCCTTGCCGGCTTACAATGTTGAGGAGCCGGTGGTGCCGCTGAAATTGTCGCGTTCGCGCAACCTTTTCAAGTTGTTCCAGAATGACATCGGACTGTTGGCCTGCCAATATGCCGATGGCATACAGATACAGCTGCTCACCAATGCCAAAGACATCAATTTCGGCTCCATCTATGAGAACGCCGTCGCACAAGAACTCCACGCCCGGGGCTTCGACTTGTATTATTTCAACAGCAAGAAGCAGGGCGAGTTGGATTTTGTCGTTGAGAAAGGCGGGCAGGTTGTCCCCATCGAAGTGAAGTCGGGCAAGGATTACCAAAGGCACAACGCCCTTTCGAATGTCATGGCCAACGGGGACTATGGCATTCCGCAGGCCTTGGTGTTAAGCAACGAGAATGTGAGGCAAGACGGGAGCGTTTTGTATCTCCCCGTCTATATGGTGGCATTTTTGGAAAAGCAAGCACCGATTGACGTGGTCTATCGGGTGGATTTGTCGGGGTTGTAGGGCTTTCGTACCACGGCAGCCGCCGTAGGGACGCACCGCGTGCGTCCGATGTCGTATCACGGCAGCCGTCGTCATTTCGTTTTTGGCGGCTGCCACGGTGTGACAGCCCTACAACCACGGCACGGCAGCCGTTGTAGGGACACACCGCGTGTGTCCGCCCACAATGGATTTGTCGTTTTTTGCGGACGCACGCCGTGCGTCCCTACAATTCGACGCGGTTATTCCACCACGACTTTCCGCGTGGTTCCGTCCAATTTCACGAACCAGACGCCCATAGGCAGTTCGATGGTTTCCGTGCCGGTGATTTCGCGGGTGAGGACCGTCTGGCCCAGCACATTTGTGATGGTGAGGCGGCCCGTGCCTTCAACGGTGACGCGACCAGCGGACGGATTCGGATAGATGTTGAAATTTTGTTTTTCTTTTTCCCCAATGCCGACAAGATCCATGCTGCGGTTGGAGAGAAGACGTGTTTCGCCGTCCTTGCCAGCCTCAACGCCTTGCACTACGATGTAGCCCTCGTCAAACTGGCTTTCCGTGCAAGTGTAACTGGTAACACCAGCCCCAACATAGTCGATAACGGTAAGTGATCCGTCGTCTTCATGCCATTCGCAGATGTTGTAGCCGAGCAGGTCGTAGCCGGTGGGGATGTTCCAGTTGACTTCGATGGTATTGTTGATACCAGTCAGGTAAGCCATGTGGATCGTCTCCTTGGGGTAGCTCACGATGGGGCAAGGCGTGCCGTCGGTGGCGATGGCCGTGACGGTGTAGGTACGCGAGGCGGCGTCGCTTCCAATGTTGTCGATGAACTGGCCGTCCGTGTAAGGCGCGGTGCCTACGAGGAGGCCGTCGCGCTTGATTTCCACTTGGCTGACATACTCGGCTTGTGCCGGGGTGGTGGGCCAGGTGACCATGTTGAGGTTCGTCTCAAGGTCGCAAGTAGCCAACTCGATTTCTACGTTGTCGCGGACTGGGATGGTGTCATACAGCTCGCCACAGTCGTTGTAAACACGGACCCAGTAGATGCCGGGATTGGTGACGGTGATGGTTGGCTGGTGTGAACCTGTGGACCATTGGTACTCCAAGTCATCTCCATACGGAGCTTCAAGCGTGACATTTGTGCCTGTACGTTTCCAGATGAAGTCTTGGTACCATGGTTCTTGAACTTGGAACTCATGGAATCGAATGCCAAACAACCTAGAATATATTTCACAACCATCTTGGTATGCAATGAAATACAGATAATCTGTTTGTTCTGGCAAGATTGTTATTTCATCTGTTTGGTAAATCGTAGAAGGTTGCCCTGAACCATATAACTGTACATCCCAATACGTGTTTGGATTATTACAGCCTGGTTCCTTCTCGATTACTATTCCATCATAATCATTGATGCAATAGTTGAATGTGTGTCCCATTTCTATATCCACAATGTTCATGTGGAGATAGTTTTGTGCATGGCTTGCTATGCAGAGTGCAAGCACACAAATCAATGTAGCAATTTTATCCTTTCTTTTTGTTAGTTAGTATTTTTGTTTGATTGTTAGTATTTTATTGAATTTATGTTTAATGTCAAGAGATTTTTTTAAATCTGTTCTTGTCTTATTTCTCTTCATTTGATCATGTTTGTGTCCCTCATGCTTGTAAACTCGACATATCAAATTTTTTCCAAGCTGATCCATTACATCCGTAAAAGTTTCAGTTGTAATATTGAATCATTCATGCTTGTGCAGATCCACAATTTGTACTAGGCGATGAATTGCTTATAGTGGAGTTGTTGGAAATTTGAATTCATCCATTGATTTGCAATGTGGCATTATTTGATGTTCATGGATATGGACTATTAGGATTTGGAATTTTATTTACTCCGATTGATCAATATTCGAAGTGTAGATATGTAGGATTTCATCGTCACTCAAATTGTCATGTTAATCAAATGCGCATTTTTTTCCACTTGCTTTCAATATAACTTTGTGAGTTTGTGGTGTATATATCAATGAATCTGTCTGTATCACTTGCTGTGGAATAAATCCTTGTATGTCAATAAACTGAAAGCTTTGTGTTTTCTGACTCTGATGGTCATCCTATTCACATACTTCCGTTGTCTCCTATCTCTGTATATCAGTTGCTACATTGGAGCAAGTCATTATCTCTGAAAGCCAAAGTACCGTTGTATCTAATTGTCGGCGAGGTTTCATACTTTGTAACACAACTTCAAGGTACGTATACTTGACGTTTCTGACTACTCAAAATCCAGAAATTGTCTCAAACGTTGAATTTGCTTGCTATTCTTCCGCTTCAGTTGACGTTTAGCATGTAGTTGTTTGCTGTTGTTGTTCAGATGGCAACTGGCTTTGAATCTTTGGTATATACTACAGTTGTAGATGTATCTGTTGTCCAAAGGCTGTCTCATCATCAACATGTTTGCCAACTAGGTACCCCATTAATGTTTGTCTTTCGACATAGATTTTTCATCGTACCCATTGTTGGTGCTACTAACCCAGCTTGTCAAATTCAATTTGGTTTTCATGAGATTACACCTGTTGAAGAAATTGAAATACCGTTTCATCCAGTGTAAGTCATTCAATTACCAGTGGCATCTTCTCTCCAACCAGGCACTCATTCGTTGTTTGTTTTCCGGACCATGTTTTTGGTGCTGGCTGTTGGGGCTGCTACATAACCGCTTTGATTTAAAATGTTGGGTTGTCGAGTTCAATCTCATCATCATGTTGCATCTTCTCTCCAACCAGGATTTCAAGAACCATCAGTTTTTCGGACTTTGTTTGCGTTTCAGTTTCAAGTGGCAACATAACCCGCTTGATCTTTTGTATTGAGTTGTCGAGTTCAATCTCATCATCATGTTGCATCTTCTCTCCAACCAGGATTTCAAGAACCATCAGTTTTTCGGACCATGTTTCTCTTGTTGGCTGTTGGAGCTGTTACATAACCGTCTTGATCAACAAGGTTAGGTTGTCGAGTACCTCATTGTGTAGTTCATATCAATTCCATGACAAAATTCTTTAATGCATCATTATTACACATCAAGTTTCCGCCTGTATTTAGGAAACAGTAGTTTCATGTAGTTCAGTATGCTGAGATTCCGTTTCAGGCTCAGGCTCAGTTTGTTATGTTGTAGATTGCAGCTGCGCTTGAACATTTCTCGCCATTTTCATCACATATTTGATGTACATTTAGTTGTCCATTTTCTGTTTTTATTCGTATTTTGTAGCCTGAGAGTTCCATACCAGTATTTGATGTGGGACTAGCTTTGATTATTAGATTTGATAAATTTAATACTCCGAATGGATTTCGGTTTTGTACTGTGAAAGTGTAAGCGTTTGTAACTGCAAATCAGGCAGCCATTACCGCTAATAGGGATAAAAGAACTTTTGTTCTGCGTGTTTTCATGATTTTTTTACAGGGCGGGCCTGCCGGGGTGCGGCCTATCGGGGTGCTGCCGTAGGTCGCGGACCTACGGTTACATGATGTTTCGCCCCTTCGGGGCTGGCATCATGCGGCGTGTGCGTGTCAAGGCGGCTGCCACGGTGTGACAGCCCTACAACTGCCAACTATCAACTGAATACAGCTTCGCCACCTCAGTCCCATTCTGCAATGCTAACTCTTTGGTTTCCAGCAGAATCTTTGGACTGCTTTATTTCGTTTCTTGAGAGAGCCTTCCAGCCTTGTCGTGCCGAAATCCTCATGTCAAGCAAAGGAAACTCCGCGAAACCAAACAGGGCGGAATTGTCCTTTTGGGGTTGCTTATTTCAGTGCGGGCATCTGGTAAGGCCTTGTAACAAATAAGGTAAAAACAATTCTCGCCCAAAGGCGAGAACTTTCGCGAACCTTATTCCCGTTACTCAATTTACCAGATTTCGCACCAGAGAATAAGAGCGTCAGCTCTGTATATGTCAGTATGTTGTGGTTATTCTTTTGTCGTTTTTTGTGGGTGTATTCGGGGCAAAGATAGGGATTTTTCAAACCAAAACGCAAAAACGGAAGAAATTTTTTCGGAAAAAAGCATTTTTTCGGGGAAAATGTTGTAATTTTGCGGGCAGTTGGTCGCGGAAACGAAATGTGTGTACTCCCAAAATCGCCCGCCAAGAGTTATCCTGACGGGCGATTTTTGTGTATGAAGGTCAGCGTTTATTTCGCCTCCTTCGGATAATTCACTCCCATATTATAAAGGATGAACGAATAAATATCAGCCTGTTCCTCAATAACCTTGGAAATCGGCTTGCCGCCGCCGTGACCGGCCTTGGTGTCGATGCGGATGATCTTGGGCTGGTCGCCGGTTTGGGCTGCCTGCAAGGCAGCTGCATATTTGAACGAGTGGGCGGGCACCACACGGTCGTCGTGGTCGGCGGTTGTGACCATGATGGCGGGATAGTGTACGTCAGCACCGCTCTTGATGGTGTGCAGCGGCGAGTAGGCATATAAAGCCTTGAACATGGCTTCGTCGTCCTCGCTGGTGCCGTAGTCACTGGCCCAGTTCCAGCCGATGGTGAAGAGGTGGTAGCGAAGCATGTCCATCACGCCGACTTGCGGCACGGCCACGGCGAAGAGGTCGGGACGTTGGTTCACTACCGCACCGACAAGCAGACCGCCGTTGGAACCGCCGTTCAGAGCCAAATATTTCGGCGAGGTGTATTTATTATTAATAA
>ONVP01000095.1 GCA_900321315.1 uncultured Bacteroidales bacterium | reverse complement strand
AGGGAGGTTGGTTATGAGGCATGAGGAAAGCAAGATACAGCGGGCGGCTGTCAGTTGGTTTCGGCTTCAGTACCCCAAACTTGCGCCGCTCTTGTTCAGTGTTCCGAATGGCGGGGCGAGGTGGCGGACGGAGGCCGCGATAATGAAGGCCGAGGGCGTGACGGCTGGGGTGGCCGATTTGCTATTCCTCTACCCTGCCAAGGGCTACCACGGGCTTTGCATCGAAATGAAGACCCCTGACGGGAAACAGCAGGCCACACAAAAGGCGTGGCAGAAGGCCGTTGAGGATGCGGGCTACAAATATGCCCTATGCCGTTCCTTCGAGGGCTTCATGGACGAGATAAACGCTTATTTGCGTTGATTTTCCTTTTTTTTTGAGCGAAAAGAGTACCTAATAAACACTCTTTTCGTATTTTTGCGGCGGTTAATCAGATAATTATGGATGAAAAAGAAATAAATTCAAGGTTTGTGACCATATCACTCGATTTGTTGGAGCCAAACGAGGGGCAGCTTGAAGGGTTGCCCGCCAATCCCCGCAAGATATCGGAGAGCAAGATGGATTTGCTGAAAGCCAACCTTCAGCAATACCCTGAAATGCTCTCCATGCGCGGGCTTTTGGTGTACCCCCTCGACAATGGCCATTACATCATCATCGGGGGCAACATGCGCCACCGTGCCATGACCGAATTGGGGTACGATTCAGCCCCTTGCATCGTGATTCCCAAGGAAACCGACATCGAGCGGCTGAAAGCCTATTCGGTCATCGACAACAACGGTTTTGGCAAATGGGACTGGGATATGCTGGCGAACGAATGGGATGCCGCCCAGCTTTCAGCCTGGGGCGTGGACTTGTTCATCAGCGAGGCCGAACTTAACCCTGACGACTTTTGCAGCGATGGTGACGAGAGTAAGACCAAGAACGGCGAAAAGATTGTCATCATCCTCCCTGCCAAGTTGAAGGATTCGAGGGATGAAATCAAACGGATATTGGATGACGGGCTGAAAGCCTATGAGGGTGTCAGCATAAAATAACGGGCTATGGAAACAATCAAGAGGGCTGTGCTGCCCATTTCGTTGCTGGATGAGAACGAAGGCCAAATCGAAGGCCTCCCGACCAATCCGCGTGAAATCACCAAGGAAAACTTCGAGTTGCTGAAACAAAACATCGAGGATTACCCTGAATTGCTGGACTACAACCTTTTGAAGGTCTATCCCCTTGACGGCCGCTATGTGGTCATAGGCGGCAATATGAGGCTTCGCGCCCTGCGTGAATGCGGCTGCGAGGAAATCCCGTGCTGCATCTTGGATGAGGCCACCGATGTGGATAGGCTTCAGGCCTACACCGTACTCGACAACGCCTCCTTTGGCCGCTGGGATTGGGAAAAGCTGGCCAAAGAATGGGACGGCGATATGCTGCCCCAATGGGGCTTGAATCTGCCGACCTATGAGGATTCCGACTTGGACGGCCTTTTCGAGACCGAGGAAAAGGAGGATATCGACAAGCTGACGGTGGTGATTCCTGAAAGCCTCGCCGACATGAAAAAGGCTATCAAGGAGGATGTGGAAACATTATTGTTTAACTATAAGGGTATAAAAATACAATGAAAATAGTAGTGATTACCCATAATGAGATAGAGGGTTTCCATTATTACCCTGATGCGCCGAAGTTCTGCGCCTATCTCGGAAACAAGCACCGCCATGTTTTCGTGGTGAGGTGCCATTTTGAGGTTTCCCACAACGAGCGGGAAATCGAGATTATCGACCGCCAGCGCGAGATAGCCGAGAGGGTCGCAAGGCAGTTCGGTAGCCCAGCGGACTTCGGCGGCTTTTCGTGCGAGGACATCGCCGAGTGGCTGATGGTCGAGTTTGAGGATATGGTGTATTGCAAAGTCTTGGAGGATGGCTATGGAGGTGCTGCATTGTCCCGATAATATCAAAATCCACTATGCCGGAGCGGAGGTTCAGAACCAATTCGTTGCCGTGCGTGAGTTGGGCGTGAATTACGCCCTTTATACGGCTTTTCCCTTTGTGGAAAGAATGTTGTTCGGAAGCAAGGCCAAAAGCCCCATCATGGCCTTGAAAACGATGTCAGACCCGAAAATCGACATCCCCCGTGCCTGCACCTCGACCATGAAGCATTGCATTCAGGATTCGGGGCTGTTCACCCTGATGTTCGGGTCGCAGTCGGGAAACCATGATGAGGACACCATCAACCGCTGGTATGACGCGCTTTGCGAGTTCACCCTTAACCACGGGAGCGGTGCCACCTGCGTTGAGGTGGACTGCCAAAAGGTTCTCGGGGTGCAGAAGGCGTGGGAGTTCCGCGAGAGGATGCGCCGTGACCTGCCCAATAGAATCATCAATGTTTTCCACTTGGAGGACGGGAAAAAGGGGCTTGACCGCATGATTGAGTTCTCGGACTACATCGCCGTTTCGGTGCCCGAGTTGAGGCATGCGGGAAAGAAGGACTACACCTACAAGGTGGCCTCCTACATAAAGAACCGCAAGCCCGAAATCGACATCCACCTTTTGGGATGCACGGAAATGTCGTTGCTGAAGCAATGCGCCTCGTTCTGCACCTCGTCCGATTCCACTACCTATGTGAGCGGCAAGAGGTACGGTTTTGTCGGCAAGCACCATATCCGAAACATAAGGACTGAGGATGTGCGCAAGCTGGTTGGGGATGAAATCTACGATTGCATCAACCAATACAACAACGAGCAAAACACCAATTTCCTTTGCCTTTCCATCTAATCCTACAAGCGCAAGTACCAAAACGCAGTAGGAAATCAGGATTATAGTAGAGTAATAGTAAATAATAATAAAAACAACAATATACTGCCCAATGAGAAAGACGAATGAAAACCTTTTGATGCTCAATTTGTTCTTTTGCGTGAGCATCGTGATTGCGAATGTGGTGGGCTGCAAGGTGGTGGACTTCGGGTTTTCCGTGTTCGGCCACCGTTGCGTTTCGTCAGGCGGTGCCCTGACCTATGCCGTGACATTCCTTTGCACCGACATCATCGGCGAGATATGGGGTAAGGATGAGGCCAAGCGTGCCGTTTTGCGCGGCCTGCTGATTCAGGTGTTCGCCCTGATGCTGATAATCGCCACACAATACCTGAAAGCCGTTGACCCAGCCATGCAGTCGGCATACGAGACCCTTTTGGGTCAGTCGTGGTGCTTCGTGCTTGGGAGTTTGTGCGCCTATCTTTGCAGCCAAAGCTGGGATGTGTATGCTTTCCACAAGTTGAGGGATAAATACGAGGCCAACCCGAAATTGCGCTGGGTATGGAACAATGGAAGCACCATGACCTCCCAAGTGATTGACACTTTCGTTTACGCTCTGATTTCATTCGGGCTGGGGATGGGCTGGTTGTGGAAAGATGGTGGCATAGGCCAGTTGTTTGGTCTGATGCTGGGACAGTATGGCATCAAGTTCATCCTCGCCCTGATTGACACCCCCTTCTTCTATTGGTTTACCCGAAATGCCAAGAATACCAACCACTAAATAAAAAACAAGAGCCATGTATTATGTGAGCAAGAGAATGGAGATTGCAGGCAGTCACAAGCTGAAGCTCTCCTACAAAAGCAAGTGCCAAAACCTTCACGGACACAATTGGATTGTCACCGTGTATTGCAAGGCCAAGGAACTGAACAAGGACGGGATGGTCGTGGACTTCACCGAGATAAAGCGCAAGGTTCACGGTCGCCTTGACCATCAAAACCTTAACGAGGTGCTGCCCTTCAACCCCACGGCCGAGAACATCGCCCGCTGGATTGTGGAGCAGATTCCCCAATGCTACAAGGCCACCGTTCAGGAGAGCGAGGGCAATGTGGCGGTTTATGTGGATGAAAAGCACAAGGGGGAGGAAATGCTATGAGGGTGAACGAGATATTCTACTCGATTCAGGGGGAGGGCTACAACACGGGAAAGCCCGCCATTTTCGTCCGCTTGTCGGGCTGCAACCTGAAATGCCCGTTCTGCGACACCGACCACCAGCCCCACAAGGGAATGACGGAGGATGATGTGGTCAGGGCTATCCTTGACTACCCTTCGGATTTGGTGGTGCTGACCGGCGGGGAGCCGACCCTTCAGGGCATCGAGACCCTGATTCAAAAGATTCACCAAATAGGCAAGTCGGTGGCCATCGAGACCAACGGCACCCAGCCCATACCGAGGGGCGTGGATTGGATTACGGTCAGTCCCAAGGCCGCCTTCGTGGGTGACAAGGGTAAGCCCGTCATCGACTTCGCTATGGAGGTGAAGGTGATATTTGACGGGGTGCATGAACCCGATGACTACGGCATCGTTGCCCCGCATTACTACCTCCAGCCCTGCGACACGGGCAATGAGGAAAAGAACCGTGAAATCGTCAAACAACTGATTGAATATGTGAAAGGACACCCGAAATGGAAAATCTCACTCCAAACACAAAAGATGCTGAATGTGCGTTGAGGACGCTGATTCGGTTTATAGGCGAAGACCCCGACCGAGAGGGTTTGCAGGGTACCCCTGACCGCATTATAAGGATGTGGCAGGAGATATTCCGAGGCTATGACCCGAAACAAAAGCCCAAGATTACCACCTTCGCCAACGAGGACGGGATGACGGATATAGTCTTCGATTCAGGGGACTATTATTCGATGTGTGAGCATCATATCCTCCCCTTCTTCGGAAAGTATTACTTCGCCTACATCCCTGCCCCTGACGGCCGCATTTTGGGCATTTCCAAGGTCGCCCGTGTCGTGACCTATTGCGCCGCCCGACTGCAGCTTCAGGAACGGCTTGCCGCCGACATCGTGGAAATGCTGACCCAAGCCCTTGACGGCAAGGTGCTGGGGATGGCCTTGGTGATGAAGGGCAAACACCTCTGCAAGACGATGCGGGGTGTCCGCAACGATGGAAATATGACCGTGGCGCACCTTGAAGGCCTTTTCAAGACCGATAAGGAGTGCCGCGATGAGTTCTACAAACTAATTGATATGCAGCAATGAAATACTCACTTGCATTGGTCAAGACGGCCGAGGAATGGGTGAGGCAACACGGCCTCATCGACTACGGCGGTGGTCAGCTTCAGGACTTTATCAAGGTGCTGGGGATTGACGATAAGACATACCGCCGATGGATGATTGAAAAGGAGGAGTTCAAGACCGCAATCGAGCGGGCGAAGGACGACTACAAAAAGACCCTGACCCACGACCTCCACGAAACGCTGGCGATGGCCGCAAAAGGCTACGAAAAGGAGGTCACGGAAACGGAGTACCGCCCCAACCCAAAGGATGACAGCAAGCCCATCATCACCAAGATGAAGCGCAAGAGGCTGATATTCGAGCCTAACGTGGGCGCGGCGATATTCCTGATTACCAATCTCGACCCCGAACACTACCAAAACCGCCAAAACATCGCCGCTGCCTTGAAGTCGTCCGATGAGAGGGAAATGACCGAGGACGAAATCAACGCCGAAATTGAACGCCTTGAAAAGCTGGAGAAAAAGGAATGAGGATGACCGAAGCCGAGAGACGGAAAAAGCTGATGAAGTTGAAGCAGGCCAAGTTGAAGCTGAATGCTCCAACCGATTTCCCGTGCTTTCTCGGCTACATGAATCCAAAGTACCAGCTTGAATGGTTCCACCGTGTAATTGCGGAGGCTTGCCAAAAGCTGTTGGAGGGCAAAATCAAGAATTTGATGGTATTCATGCCTCCCCAACATGGCAAGTCCGAAATCATTTCCCGCAGTTTCCCCGCCTTTGCCGAGGGCTACGACCCTGACTTGAAGATTGCCGCTTGTTCGTATGCCAGCGACCTTTCGGAGCAGTTCAGCCGGAGCGTGCAGAGGATTATCGAAAGCCCCAAATATCAGGACATCTTCCCTGACACCTACCTTGCATCGAGCCGCAAGGCCAAGGATGACCCAACGACCTACATAAAGAACTTGGACTTCTTCGAGTTGGTGGGGCATTCGGGATTCTACAAGGCCGTTGGTGTTGGCGGGCCATTGACGGGTACGCCCGTGGACATCGCCATCATTGACGACCCCGTGAAGGATGCGACTGAGGCTTATTCGCCCGTGTACCGTGAACGGGTGTGGAATTGGTACAACACCGTACTGACCACCCGTTTGCACAACAATTCCAAGCAGCTCTTCATTATGACCCGCTGGCATGAGGATGACCTGGCTGGGCGCATATTGAAGACGGAGCCTGATGAGTGGACGGTGCTTTCGATTCCCGCCATTTGCGAAAAGGAAAATGACGGGGGAATGAGCCATCGCCACGTTGGGGATGCGCTTTGGCCTGACCGTCACTCGCTGGCGAAGTTGGAGAAACAAAAGAACCGTTCCCCGCGTGAGTTCTCGGCATTGTACCAGCAGCGTCCCGTGATTGAGGGCGGCAACATCGTGAAGCGTGATTGGTTCGGAAGGATAACGCCCGCCGACTTCAAGGCGTTGCGGTTCAACGAGCCGATTCACTTCTACCTTGACACGGCCTATGAGGAAAAGAAGGTGAAGACCGACAACGACCCATCGGGCATCCTTGCGGCTTGCCGTATCGGGACGCTGGTTTACATCACCCATGCGATGAAGGTTTACAAGGAAATGCCTGACCTATTGCGATTCCTCCCTGAATATATCAGGGCGCAAAACGGCAATGATGAGAGCAAGCTCCACGTGGAGCCGAAGGCCAACGGCAAGAGCGTGGTGCAGATGTTGAAGGCCATTTCGACCTTGAATGTGAAGGAAACCGAGCCGCCGACCGACAGCAAGGAAACCCGTTTGAAGGTGGTTTCGCCCCGTATCGAGTGCGGCCGTGTGGTGCTGGTCGAAGGGGCGTGGAATGATGACTTCTTGGATGAGGTGTGCGGTTTCCCAGCCTTGGAGCATGACGAATTTGTGGACATTCTCGGGTACGCCATAAACGACCTCTACGAGGATGATGACGATATAGACTACGACAATATCAATGTAATCTAAAAACTTAATACTATGCCATTATTTGAATTATTCCGCAATTACCTGAACGCCCTGATTGGCAGAAATCAGGAGTTCGAGAAACTTTTGGCCGCAAAGGACATCACGGCGGTCAAGGAGAAAATGACTTCAAGGGTGAACGAAGTGATTGATGCTTTGAAGGAATACACCACCACGGAGCATAAAATCACCAAGCGGCCTGACAAGATGATTACCGACAAAAAGGGCAACTTTTTGAGGTATGAACCCACTTGGAAACTGCCCATCCCCTATCCCGTTTACATCAACGAGATTGCGCTGGTATTCATTTACGGGCGACCCGTGAAATGGACGCAGCTCTCGGAGGGGACGGATGATGCCTTCAAGGCTTACCTTGACTTCATCAAGGATTCCCACTTCAACAGCAAGATTCGCCAATGCAAGCGGCTGGCCGGTGCAGAGACGGAATCGGCCATGCTGTTCAGGTGCTATCAGGATGAGGACGGGTCTTCGGCCTGCCAAATCCGTGTGCTTGCCCGTAGCAAGGGCGATGAGATTTACACCATGTTTGACCAATTCGAGAACCTAATTGCCTTCGCGTGGGGCTACTACCTCAAGGATGACAAGGAGGGTGCCGTGTACCACTTCGATGTGTACACAAGGAAAGTCATCTACCATTGCACAAAGAAGTCGATTGGCTGGGATGTGGTCGAGGAAATCAACTTCGTGGGGAAAATCCCCGTGATTTATTTCCGTCAGGAAAAGGAATGGGATGGCGTTGAGGCATTGATTGACCGTGAGGAAAACATCGCTTCAGGCACCGCCGACACCAACGACTACTTTGCCGACCCGATTTCCATCATGTCGGCTGAAATCATCAAGAATCTGCCCGAAAAGAGGGAAAAGGGCAAGATGCTGGTGACGAAAGAAAAGGACGGCGTGGATAAGGCGGCAAAGTACCTGACATGGGACAGCGCACCCGAAAGCAAGAAACAAGAAATGGAGTGGCTGCAGATGAACATTCTGCAAAAGTCCTTCACCCCCAACATCACCACCGACAGCCTGAAAGCCCTTTCCCAGCTTTC
>ONVP01000135.1 GCA_900321315.1 uncultured Bacteroidales bacterium | reverse complement strand
TTATTTGGAGAATCTCATCAAACTTACTCCGACCCAACACTACACAAAGGCCCATCCAAATAATCACACGCAAACTACCAATAAGGATTACCAATTGGTTTGCCTTTTAGCCAAGTCTCAAAACATAGAGCAATCAATAAAAACCGTTGGAGAAAAATACTATAGGAAAGAATCTTTCATATATGTGATTAATGTTGGACTTGATGCCGAATTGAGCATAAAACTTTCTTTCGCTGATATTCGAAAACAATTACGATTACTATATAATGCTGCATAAATCATGGAGTAATAATCACACCAAGCATTTCGTTTGCCATAATCCAGGCAAATACACCCAAAGCCCCATCTGGGGCAACGAAATAGAAGCCCCCAAAGGCGAATCGGACAAGGACGACATCAGCTTTTCCATTGATATAGAGCGAGCCTCAAAAACATTCCATATTAGGATAGGTGAATGGTGAGGATTTTCCAAAAGTAATAAGGGTACTGGTTTGCACATTAAAACTGCAATGCAAATGCAAGGTTGAAGAGCTTCATCACGGTGTTGAAACAAGACCTTTACACAAGCCTCATCGTAAACGCCTCGGAATATGGAATAATCTGGCTACCGTTGCGGTAGTTTTTCCAAGCGTTTTCTTCATGGCTTCTTTCTATCACCTCTTGTGTGCTCATGGGCTTGATCTTTGCCAACACATCACCAAGCGTTTTCAATTCTTGTTCGCTGAAAACGTTAGAGTTACACGAATCACATCTCAATTTGGTGCTTTCCATGTCGTGCGCAACAACAATCTCTTTGCTGATGCCTTCAATGTTGTCGTAAACCGTGTCGTAATGGACGGGAACAGGGCCATATTGGATGGCTTGGTACTGTAGCCCACTGATGGATTGTCCGTGCAACTTGTAGTGCAGGAAATCAGCATAGAACATCTCCTTGTTGAGTTTGGTGGGAAACAGGCCGCCTTCCTTGCAAATGAAAAACTTGGCCATTTCGGAAACCTTTTCGACATTTAATTGGCCAAAGCCATTATATACGGAGCGGCGGATGTCGCGATAGATGAGCCGCTTTTGCGCTTCGTTTTCGGGCTTCGCTTCCGAGGCCAATATGGATTGATACACCTTATTATATTCGGTTTCGTCAAATTCGACACGGCTGTCCTCCAACAAATGAAGCATAAACTGGCGATTCATGGCAGCGGATAACAACTTGCCGTTGGATTCTGAAGGCATCTGGCCCTTTTCGTATTGCGCATACTGATTGACGCCGAAACCGAGAATCTTGGTGATTTGCTGGTAATTCAAGCCATAATGTAGCCTAATGCCCTTGATTTCTTCTGGGAATGGAATGCCGTGGTTCACGCGATATTGGGAATAGAGTTCGTTGAACAGAAGCTCGTCTTGCTCTGTTGTCGTAAACCGCTCGCCGGTATCTTCGCAGACATAATAACGCACATGAACCGAAAACCGCTCTTTCCGGAATTCATGCTTTTCCACTGTGCTAACTTCCTTTACTTTTCCGCCGGTAAATGGGCTTTTTATCTCGACATACTTTTCCATGTTATTCCTCCTTTTTGAATGCGTAATTGATAGGATGTTCCGCAATATGGAACGAAATGCAAATGGTACGGTCGTTTGGCCGTCCCATGGCAATCTTGATGTATAGCTCGGTTCCGTCCATGTCTCTGCCGAACACCCACATTTCATCGAAGAAATCAGTGGGCAAGGTCTCTACATAATCGTTTGGTTGCAATTGGCGCACAATCTCATCCCTTGCTTTAGGGGTGATGCCCAATGCTTTCAAGGCTTCTTCGTTCTTGTCCCTGTCCAAATAGAAGATGCCCCAAACATCGAACTTGATGCCAAACTGACCGAGAAATTGCTCTACTTCTTGTTTTGTCCTGATCATGAATGCTTGTGTTTGCGCTGCAAAGATACAAAATGTTTTTGGATAAATCTATTTTTAAGTGGAAAAATCATATAGAATTACACTTTTTGATGAAAAACAATCACTATAGATTTGCCTGAACCACATCGCCCAAATCAAGCAAGCCTTGGGAATCTCGGGCATACAGTGCCGAGCTTGCTGCTGGGTAGGAAAAAACGACAAGACAGGCAAAGGCGCACAAATCGACCTTGTCATCGACCGCGCTGACCAGACGGTCAACATCTGTGAGATGAAATTCTCGCGCTCGCCTTACGAAATCACCAAGTCGGACGACGAGGATTTCGACAACAAACTGAACGCTTTCCTCCAGCAAACCAAGACCACAAAATCGCTGATGCTGACCCTCGTAACCAGTTTCGGAATTGTCCAAAACAAATATAGCGGACATATTCAGAATCAGGTTGTTATGGAAGATTTGTTTGTTTGAAACCCGCTGAAACGCACTTTTTATATCCTGTTCCAGCAGTTTTCAAAATGCAAACCAAGTCTTTCAGCACGAGCTAACTAAGGAAATCATATTGCCTCCACGCGATAAATCAAGTCCTCGGGAACTTGCTGGTTCTCAATGAACATGGTCATGTAAACGGGCAGATAGACAGCTTTGCCCTTGATGGCAATGTTCTCGTTTTGAAGGATGATGCCTTTGGCGATGCCGTAATGCTCGTTGGTCAGCAGATGGGTCATGGAAACGTGGCGGATGTAGTCTTTCCCCGACTTGACCTCAATCGGCAGCAGCGCCCCGTTGTGCTCAATCATGAAGTCAATCTCGCCGTTTTTCTTGCTGTTGTAATAATATAGGTCGAACTGGTGTGCGGTCAGTTCTTGCGCGACAAAATTCTCATAAATCGCCCCGTGGTTGATGTTGATTTCGCCTTGCAAAATCTTCAGTTGCAAGCCGTTGGCATACATGGCGCAAAGCAGCCCTATGTCGTTCAAGAACAGCTTGAAAAGGTTGCGCGACTTGGAAAGCATCAGTGGGAGGGCAGGTTCGTTGGCGCAGTAGGTGGGCAAGGCAACGCCGGCGTCACGCAGCCAAAGGAATCGGTTTTCGTAGCGGCTGAATTTTTGGTTCTCGTTCAGGTTTTTCAGCACAAATCGCTTGTTCTTGCTGTTGATTTCCGATGGAATCAGCATCAGGATTTCGTTAAGGTAGAGTTTTTCCTTGGGGTCGTATTGCGCGATGTCCTTCTTGTACAGGTCAATGATGGATTTCTGAACCTCTATGACTTTGGCGATATTGTTGGTTTTCAGATAGATGTCAACGGCGGCGGGCATTCCTCCGACGATGAGGTAGAGGTGGAAAAGCTTCATCGTTTGCTGATGGATGAAATCGTCAACAGGGGAGAGGCTCACATAACCGTTTCTCAGATGTCCGATGACTTCGTCGGAGAAGTTATTGGCCTTCATGAACTCCTCAAAATCAAGCGGATACATGGTCTTGATGTCAAGATAACCGACGGGGAAAGAACGGATGTCTTTCAGCTCAACACCCAACAGCGAGCCGCTCATGATGTACTTGTAGCTGCCTTCATCCACAAGGAATTTTATCGCAGTGACGATTTCCTTGCAACATTGCACCTCATCAAAAAAAATGATGGTTTTCCCTTTCACCAAAGGCTTCCCGACAAGTACCGAAAGGCCTCGCAAAAGGTCTTGGGCGTTGGTGGTCTTTTGGAAAAGTTGCATGGCGGCCTCGTTTTCCAAGAAGTTGATTTCTACAAATGAAGTGGCATGTTCCTTCAAAGTTTTCCTGATGGAATAGGTCTTTCCTACCTGCCGAGCACCCGTAATCAGCAAGGCCTTTTTTGTGGAAGAACTTATCCAATTCCTTATAAAATCACATAACTTTCTATAAATCATTATTTTAATTATTAAATTATCCGCTTTTCGGCAACAAAATTACATAAAATTGTACATTTTTCGGCAACAAAATTACATAAAATTGTCCGCTTTTCGGCAACAAAATTACAAAAAATGTCCGCTTTTCGGCAAAGGTTTCAACCTAAAACGCAACAAAATCGCATAAAATGGGGTGGAATGGATTTTTTCCGTAGCTTTGCAGTCGGAAAATCTATAAATCAAAACGCTTTCTTTATGACCATCAACGAACTAGAAAGAACCGCCTCACAGGTGCGCCGCGACATCATCCGCATGGTGCATGGCTGCCAGTCGGGGCATCCGGGCGGCTCGTTGGGCGCCACCGACATCGTCACCGCCCTTTATTTCGACCAAATGCACATCGACCCCGCGCAGTTCCGCATGGACGGCGAGGGCGAGGACATGTTTTTCCTCTCCAACGGCCACATCAGCCCGATGCTGTATAGCATCATGGCGCGTCGCGGCTATTTCCCCGTGAGCGAGCTGGCCACCTTCCGCCGCCTCGGGACGCGCCTGCAAGGGCATCCCACCACGGCTGAGGGGCTACCAGGCATCCGCATCGCCTCGGGTTCGCTCGGACAAGGCTTCTCGGTGGCCGTCGGCGCGGCACAGGCCAAGAAACTGAACGGCGACAAGCACTTAGTCTTCGTCCTCATGGGCGACGGCGAGCAGGAGGAAGGCCAAATCTGGGAGGCCGCGATGTATGCACCTGCCAAGGGCGTGGACAACCTCATCGCCATCATCGACTACAACAAGAAGCAAATCGACGGCTCCACCGACGACGTGATGAACCTCGGAGACCTGCGCGCCAAGTACGAAGCCTTCGGCTGGAACGTCCTCGAAATGAACGGCAACAAGATGCAGGAAGTGGTTGATACCCTGAACCATGCAAGAAAGAACCCCTGTCAGGGCAAGCCGCAACTCATCCTCGCGCACACCGAAATGGGCATGGGCGTGGACTTTATGATGGGCACCCACAAATGGCACGGCTCACCGCCCAACGACGAGCAGGCTGCCAATGCGCTTTCACAGTTGGAGGAAACATTAGGAGATTATTAAAGGCCTATGGCTAATGACTATGGCCAATGGCAGCTTCAATTAGATGATGAAAGCCATTCCTTTGTTAAAGCTGCCATAGTCATAGGCCATAAGCCATCAGCCGAAAAAATCTTTAAATCTTGAATTTGAAATTTTAAATCATTGATAATATGGACTTTACAATTCAAAACCAAAAAGATACAAGATCGGGGTTCGGTGAAGGCCTGCTTGAGGCGGGTCGCCGCAATCCCAAGGTGGTGGCCTTTTGTGCTGACCTCATCGGCTCGCTGAAGATGGGCGACTTCGCCAAGGAGTTTCCCGACCGTTTCTTCCAGACGGGCATCGCCGAGGCCAACATGATCAACATGGCGGCGGGCATGGCTTTGAGCGGTTTCGTGCCGTTCACAGGCACCTTCGCGGCCTTCTCCACGGGGCGCGTCTATGACCAGATCCGCCAATGCGTGGCCTATTCCAACAAGAACGTGAAAATCGCCGCCTCCCATGCCGGACTTACCCTCGGCGAGGATGGCGCAACGCACCAAATCCTTGAGGACATCGGCCTGATGAAGATGCTGCCCAACATGACGGTCATCGTGCCTTGCGACTTCAACCAGACCAAGAACGCCACCCTTGCCGCCGCCGAATACGACGGGCCAGTGTATCTGCGTTTCGGTCGCCCGAAAGTGCCGAACTTCACCCCTGTGGACGAGAAGTTCGTCATCGGCAAGGCCCAGATGCTGCAAGAAGGCACCGACGTGACTATCTTTGCCTGCGGTCACCTCGTTTGGAAGGCTGTCGAAGCCCTCCCGATACTGAAGGAAATGGGCATCAACGCGGAGCTGATCAACATCCACACCATCAAGCCCTTAGACGTGGAAGCCGTGCTGAAATCGGTCAGCAAGACCCGTTGCGTGGTCACCGCCGAAGAGCACCAGCGCAACGGCGGTTTGGGCGACAGCATCGCGCAGGTGTTGGCCCTGAACACGCCTTACCCGATGGAGATGGTGGCCGTCAATGACGAGTTCGGCCAAAGCGGTACGCCCGAGGAACTGCTGAAAGCCTATCACCTTGACACGCCCGACATCGTGGAGGCCGTG
>ONVP01000199.1 GCA_900321315.1 uncultured Bacteroidales bacterium | reverse complement strand
CGCTTGTTTGCACTCCGAACATGACGACGATTGCCATCAAAATTCTCACAATAAATTGATACTTCTTCATAGTTGTATAGATTTGTTTGGTTAACTATCCAAATGATTTTGCAAAATAAGTACAAAAAATTTGAACGTGCAATAGGAGAAAACTCCTATTTTTTGAAAAAATCATCAAAAATTACCCCAAAACACCGACTTTTCCCTACTTTTGCGACACACAAGCCCAAAAACGGAGATGATTACCAGCAAAACCAATCCCAAGATAAAGAACCTCGTGCGCCTGCAAAAAGCTTCGGAGCGCCGCGAGCAGAAGCGCATCCTCATCGAGGGACAGCGCGAGATTGAGCGGGCGCAGCAATGCGGCTTCGAGATTGAACAGCTGTATGTTTGCGAGCCGCTGTTGCACACATCTATTAATATAAAGGCCGAGTTCACCGAAACCGTTTCGGAAGAGGTTTTCGACAAAATTGCCTACCGCGAGGGCAGCGACGGACTTCTGGCTGTAGCCAAGCCCAAGTACAAGAGCCTCAGCGAGTTCAAGCCAGGGAAAGACGCGCTGATTATCGTTCTGGAAACGGTCGAGAAACCCGGCAACCTCGGTGCCGTAATGCGCACCGCCGACGCCGCAGGCGTGGACGCCGTCATCATTGCCGACCCCGCCACCGACCTTTTCAACCCCAACGCGATACGAGCCAGCATCGGCTGCATCTTCAGTGTTCCTGTTTATGCTTGCTCCTCCGAAGAGTGCATCAAGTGGCTGAAAGAGAATGGCATAACCATTTACTGCACCTATCTCAAAGCCTCCATCGACTACCTCGATGCCGACTTCCGCAAGGCCACGGCCCTCGTCATGGGCACCGAGGCCACGGGCATTTCCGAGGCTTGGGTCGAGGCAGCTGACCAAAACATCATCATCCCCATGAACGGCATCGCCGACTCGCTCAACGTGTCGGTGACCACCGCCATCGTCACCTTCGAGGCCGTGCGCCAAAGGAGAAAACCATGAAAAAGGACTATTTCCTGCTGCATTTATCCGTTTTCATCGCGGGCTTCACGGGCGTGTTAGGGCGACTCATCACCTTGGATTCGGCCATTTTGGTTTGGTGGCGCATGGCTGCTGCTGCATTGATTATGTGGGGTTATTTGAAATTATCTGCGGACGCACGGATGGCGGACGCACGCGGTGCGTCCCTACAACAGCGGTACAAATTCAGGGACGTGTTGCAGATGGGCGGCGTGGGCATGTTGCTTTGCCTGCATTGGGTATTTTTCTATGCCAGCATCAAGGCATCCAATGTCAGCATTGGCGTGGTGTGTTTTTCTTTGGTCGGGTTTTTCACGGCCTTGTTTGAACCGATTATCAACAAACACCGTTTTTCGGGGCGGGAATTTCTGTTCAGCCTGCTCACCATCCTCGGCATTCACCTCATTTTCCAATTCGATGCGCGGTATCGGTTGGGCATTGTTTTGGGCGTGGTTTCATCGGCACTTTATGCTTTGTTTGCCATTGCCAATCAAAGGGTTGGAAAGCATTATGAAGCCAAGAACATGCTGCTTTGGGAGATGGTCGGTGGCCTCATCGGCCTGACCTGCCTGATACCTTTATATAACCAGTTCATTCCAGTCGGGCGGCTTTATCCCGTCGGGATGGATTATCCTTATTTGGCTTTCATGGTCGTGGTTTGCACCATCGGACTTTGTCTGCTGCAAATCATTGTGCTTCAGAAGATTCCCGCCTTCACCGTCAATCTGACTTACAACCTTGAACCCGTTTACAGCATCATCCTATCGATGTTCATTTTCTGCGAGTACAAGGAACTGAATTTCTCGTTTGTTGTTGGTATCGCGCTGATAATCACTTCGGTTATATTGCAAACGCTCAGCGAAGTCAAACGACGGAAAAAAGTTTAATCACAAAACCAACAAAACCTGCAAAACAAAGTTGATATGTAGCGGATCCAAAACCGTGTCGCCGCTGGACAAAAACAATCACAATTTCAGCCTCACAAACACCGGATAGTGGTCCGAGGGATTCCGCCGAATGTAAGTGTCGAACGAGATTTGCTGCGGCGCGTCGGAGGCCTTGAGGGTGTTGTCGGGGTCGTCGTCAGGCGTCCAATAGGTGTTGGTGAACACGCCATATGCCTCCACATTCATGATGGGCGACACAAACACATGGTCGATGCGACTTGTGGTGAAGTAATTGGTTTTGAAGGCATTAAACGTTCCATTTTCCGCAAAACGGATACGAGCGGCATCGTAGGAATCCTTCAGCAGGCCTGATTTGGTGAAAATGGTGTAAATCTCGTCATTCTGGTCCACGTTGAAGTCGCCCGTGACGATGACGGGATAGCCATTGGCTATTTCGCTTATTTTTTGGACGATGAGTTTGGCAGCTTCGCGTCGCGCCACCACGCCAACATGATCCATGTGGAGGTTGAAGAAATAAAAGTCATCACGTTTTGGTTTCCTTTTTCCAAACAAACCGTGGCGTGGTTGTGGAGGTTGGTTGATGTGGCAGAACTTCCCCCAAGTGCAGATGCGGATGCAGGCCGCGTCCCAACCCAAACCTGGTTTCTCTGGTGTCTCACTCAGCCAAAAATCGCCGTGGTCGAGAAGTTGCAGGCGGTCTTTCTTGTAGAAAATGGCCTCATGCTCGCCGCCACGCTCTCCGTCGTCGCGCCCGATGCCGACGTAGTCGTAGCCATCAAGGGCTTTTTTCATGTCTTGAAGTTGAGGCCAAAGCACCTCTTGCGTCCCGAAAATATCGGGCGACATGAAGTTCAGTTGGTCGCAAATGACCTGGCAGCGTTTGCTCCAAACCTCGCCGTTGACGCTGTCGTTGGCGTTTTTGTAGCGGATGTTGTAGGAACCGACGAGCATTTGTTGGGCGGAAGCAGAAAAAGTGAGAAGAAAGAAAATACCAAAGGTCAGCATAATCTTCTGGAAAATAGAATCTCTGTTCATTTTGCGGTAAGGTTTATAATTTGGTGCAAAAATAAACAAAAAAATGTGGAATCAATGTTATTCAACCACTTTCCTCAATCCAGGAACCAATCGAATCAATTTAGTGGTGAACAAACTGAGCAAAAACACTATGATAGTTATTAATGGTAAAGTGATTATCTCACTGCAACAATGACGAAATTCAACCGTATTAATGAAAAGCCATAAAGGATGCGTCAAATATATGCCAAACAAATCTTTTCTGACAAAACCAACAAATTTCAGCGTGCGTGTTCCACATTTTGAAGCCAATTCTTTTACTAATACAAAAAGAGCTGTCGCCATCGCCGGCACTTGAGGAGCCAGACCGTAAAGATAGCGTTCGACTGCTTTACTCATTTTAGCTGAAACACAAATAGTCCCAAAGATAGTAACCAAAACCCCCACTATCCCCAACATATAGATCCAAATCCTCTGCTTTCTTGAGAAGTCATGCCGCGAGAGGTAATAGCCAAGAAGAAAATATCCTGAAAAACCAACAATGGAATTCATTTTAAAAAGATCATAGAAATGCTTCACCAGTTTGAAGGCTTCCACAAACTGGAAGAAACTGACAAAGACATACACTATCCAGATTATCAAAGCATAACGCAGAAGTCTATTGTCTTGAGCGATTTTGCGCAGCATAGGGATTAAAAGATATACACCCGTCAGCGTTGGCAAAAACCATAGATGAAAATGGGGAAATTCAATTACCTTCCTAAACAATTGTTTTATTGTAAACCCGTCAAAACCTTCCAAAACAAAACCATACAGGCGATACAATACCCCCCAAAAAACATAGGCCAAAAGCAGACGGGGAACTCGTTTTTTGAGGATTTCCTGATATGTTATCTCTTTGTTAGGATTGAGGAAAAGAGCTCCACTAATCATAAAAAACACTGGAACGCCCCATTTGCGTAAACTAATTACAATAGTTGCAATATACCAATCCCAAGAATAAGAAAAAGATTGAAACTCTCGGGCACTCACATGTCCAAGTACTACTGCAAACATCGCTATCACTCGAAGCAAATCAAGATAAATAATCCTTTGATTAGATTTTAGTTGCATTTACTATTTGTTCTTGAAGCGATTTGCCACCGATTCTTTTTACCCTACGACCACAAAAAGGAGGCGACCATTTCGTCTCCATTGTGAGGTCGTAGGAATTATCTTAAAGAAAAGACCCAATGCCAGCCTTTCAGCAAGCATTCGCATTTTGTCTTTCTTTAATTCATTTATTGTCGAAATTTCCAACGTTTCACAATGTCAGAACAAATAGCAAACGCTATGGTTTATAATATGTTAGTTGTTTTTCATGAATATTGGTTAAAAATTGTTGTTGGCTGCAAAAATACACTATTTTGGAGAATTATGGACACTATTCTTTTTAGGATAAGTAGATGAGCAGATTTAGTTTGCATGGAAGACAAGTTGAGATTCCCTTGCAGGGAAATCGAAGATTAGCGCCGCTGAATGCAGAGCATTTCGACGAAGTCAATGGAGTGCGTTCGATGTTCTATATGTGGAGGCTTGTGAGACCTACGAACAGCCAACTTGT
>ONVP01000311.1 GCA_900321315.1 uncultured Bacteroidales bacterium | reverse complement strand
GCCCGAAACATTCGGGGCCATGGCGTGCATGAGCAGGTGGTTCGACGGGTCGTACTTCTGACCTTCCACTTCGACGACGCGCGCGCTGTCGGGCACAGCCGAAACGCCAGCGGCACCAATCATCGGGTTAATCTTCTCCTTCAGGAAGACGTTCATCAACTTGGCACCGAGCAGACCGCCGGCGGTGGCCACGCAGAACGAAGCGGCACCGAGGGCGAAAATCTTGATGGACTCGGGAGTGAGGAACACGGAGGCTTGCGTCGAAGCACCCACCGTCAGGCCGAGGATGATGGTGACAATGTCAATCAAAGGATTGGCAGCGGTGTTTTGCAAACGCTTCACCACGCCCGACTCCTTGATAATGTTGCCGAAGAACAGCATACCCAACAGCGGCAGGGCTGTGGGGCTGATGAAAGTGGTCAGGATGAGGCCAACGATGGGGAACATGATCTTTTCGGTCTTGTTCACCATGCGCGGGGCAGCCATCTTGATCATACGCTCTTCCTTGGTGGTCAGCAGGCGGATGATGGGCGGCTGAATCACGGGCACCAAAGCCATGTAGGAATAGGCCGCGATGGCGATGGGGCCGATGAGGTTCTTCGTGCCGTTCAAGCCGTTGGCCAAACGCGACGAGAGGAAGATGGCCGTGGGACCGTCGGCGCCGCCGATGATACCGATAGCGCCAGCCTCACGCAGGCTGAAACCGAGATACAAGGCTCCGATGAAGGTGATGAACACACCCAACTGGGCGGCAGCACCGAGAATCATCAGCTTAGGGTTGGCGATGAGCGACGAGAAGTCAGTCATGGCACCGATGCCCAAGAAAATCAAAGGCGGATAGATACCCTTGGTCACGCCGAAATAGAGGTAGTTCAGCACACTTCCCTCTTGGTAAAGGCCGGTTTGCAGGTTGATACCGTCGGCTTCGAAGAACGGAATATTGCCAATAATGATACCCGTTCCAATCGGGATGAGAAGCATGGGTTCAAACTCGAAGCGGATGGCCAAGAATATGAAGAGGATGCCCACCAAAATCATGATGATGTTGCCGAGCTTGCAGTTGCGGAAGCCCGTGAGCAGCCAGAAGTTGTGCAGGCCTTCGCTCAAGCGGTCACGGGTTGACATTTCTTGAACTTCCTCCTGATGCGCCACTTGGGCAACGGCATTTTGGCCTTCGAGGGCAGCCACGCGCTGGTTGAGGCTTTCAATCTGTTGGCCCAAAGCGGCTTGCTCGGCTGCAATCGCGTCGGCTGTTTCAGCCAACTGGACGTTGCTTTCCTGCGAAGTCATTTCGCTGACCTGCTCTATCGTTTCCGATTCCACGATTCGCTTGGCAAATGCGGGATTATTGACGACCACGATGTTAAGCAGCAGCAAGATCACCACAGAGGCGATGATGACGGCAGGTTTTCTGTAAATACTTTTCTTGCGTAGCATGACCTTATCCGATTACGATTAAAGTATCACCTTGAAGCACATTGTCGCCCTGGCGGCAGTTGATGGCGGTGATGGTACCGTCAGCCTCGGCCAGCAGGTTGTTTTCCATCTTCATGGCTTCGTACATAAGCAGTTTGTCGCCTTTCTTCACGGCGTCGCCTTGCTTGACGAAGATCTGCATGATGGTTCCGGGAAGCGGAGCGGCCATCTTGTAGCCGGCGCCACCTGCGGCAGCGGCCGGTTTCGGAGCGGCACTCTGGGCAGGCGCGGCAGCGGCGGGCTTAGCAGCCGGACGGGCCACGGGAGCCACCACCGGAGCGGCTTGCTCTTCCATTTCCACTTGATATTCAGTGCCATTCACATTGACAGTGGCCATATTGCCCTCAATGTTCTGGACTTCAACTTCGTATGGTTTCCCACTAATGGTGAATTTGAATTTTTTCATGATTGTTCGATTTAACGTTTCCAGTGTCTAACTCCGTAATTTTTGTCGTTCCAAGAAGTCGCCCTTCTTTCGATGGTGATCACGTTGCTCTCCTCGTCGTGAAGGTTGGTCGAGAGGTACAAGGCCATGCCGATGGCGGTCAGCACCTCGGGGGCAATCTCGCCTTCGGCCAGTTTGGCCTTGGGCTTCTCCGCAATCTTCTTCACCTCTTCCTTCGGACCTTCCAATTTCTTGGCGTCTTGCTTCGTGAAATAGGAAGCCACGCCACGGAAAATGGTCGAAAGGATGAAGAGGGCGATGATGACGATGAGGAATCCCGCGATGGTGACGATCCAGCCTTTGGTATAGACCCAATCTTCGTGAGCCAACAGTAATGTTATTTGTAACAGGTTCATCGTTTCAAGGATTTACGGTTACAGCGGGATATTCGAATGTTTCTTCTCGGGATTGGCCAAGCGCTTCGTTTCAAGCGTGCGCAGGGCACGGATGACACGGAAACGGGTGTTGCGCGGCTCGATCACATCGTCGATGTAGCCGAACTTGGCAGCCTCGTAGGGGTTGGCGAACTTCTTGGTGTATTCGTCCACCTTCTTGGCGACGAACTCGGCGCGCTCTTCGGGATTCTCGATTTCGGAAATCTTCTTGCCATCGAGCACCTCAACGGCACCGCTGGCACCCATCACGGCGATTTCGGCGGTCGGCCAAGCATAGTTCACGTCGTTGCGCAGCTGCTTGCAGCCCATCACAAGGTGAGAGCCACCGTATGACTTACGCAGGGTGACGGTCACTTTCGGCACAGTGGATTCGCCGTATGCATACAGCAATTTGGCGCCGTGTACGATGATACCGTTGTACTCTTGACCCGTGCCAGGCAGGAAGCCAGGCACATCGACCAAGGTCACAATCGGGATGTTGAAGGCGTCGCAGAAACGCACAAA
>ONVP01000133.1 GCA_900321315.1 uncultured Bacteroidales bacterium | reverse complement strand
CCTTGTTGTGTTCTGTCGGCTCCAACGTGCGCAGTCGCGTGAGCAAGTCATAAAAACTCGGAAGTATCTCTGCCAATGGCTTGCCTTTTGTGGCAACCCAAAACTCCAACACATACAGCGCCCCGTTTCTGGTTCTGACGGGTTCTGATTGCAATGCGGCTTCCACAAACTCCTGTCCTTCAAAAGGATATTGACGCAATTCTTGCAGCAGAAATTCCAATGCGTGCTGCCTCCAGTATTCTCGCCCGAGGCCGAGCGTGGTTCCCGGAAGGGTCTTCATGGTTTCCAAAGGCAGTTTCTCCCTGTACAAATCCAGCACAAACTTCCTCGATTCCGCGTCATGCACCAAATGTCTGCAAAGAGAATAATGCTTTTCAAAGGACGATTTCATTGATTCTATGATGTAGGGCTTGCAGGGGAACCCGATGTCGATGGCCATGTCAAAATTCTTGCCTTCCATTAAGGCATCCTTGACGAGGCACCAGCACCGGTAAGAGGAAAGGAATTTCCTGCAAGATAGCGCTATGGAGCATTTCTCAGCACCGGTTTTCTTGCAATAAGCGAGTATGGTGTTGATCAGTTCGTAGTCATTTAGCTCCAGCTGCATCGTTTGAGCTTTGTCGAGGAAGGTTTTTATGATTTCTTCTTCGTTTTCGAGGGCTGATATTCCGGCGACGGGGCCTTCGTCGAAAAGGCCGTCAATGATGTCCCTGATACCGGCAAACTCCTCGTAAGTCGGATGGTTTTTCAGTACCTGCTCCGCGTTGGACTTTCTCCAGCACGTAAGCGCGGAATAGGAAGGACTGATGTTGTTGTGGACGGCATCAGTCAGCAGCCATCTCCGGATTTCTTCCGAGGTCGGCTCCAATTGCTCAATGGCATGTATTCTTCCCCACCCGTGAACCTTTTTTGCAAGACGGAAAATCTCGTTGTTGCCGTCTTTCCAATGTAGCATAACGTAAATTGAAAACAGCGTGAATTCGTCGCTAAGACCAATCGTCCGGATGTCGTTCTTGATGGATTCGCTGCGGTCGGTGTCGAACAGCTCCAAAATAGACAAACCATACTTGACGCACTCTCTGTTGCTTGAAAGCCTGACCAAAGCGATTGCGTATTCGGATAAGTTGCTGGCTTTCAATGTGTCTTTGTTATCGACAATATAGTTTTGGATGGCGTCAATGGCATAGAGGGCGTTCACCGTTTCCGAGAGCTTCAAGAACAGTTCGTCCGCCTTGTCAAAATCCCGAATGTTTGCGGCTTGGACAGCCTCGGCTATCAACAAAAGGTCGGATTCCGACAATTCCCGTGCTTGCATGTGATAGATGCCAATGCCATCCATAGCGCCATCGGCGAAGGCAATCACGCAATTGTCATCGCTGAGCTTGGGCAGCGAGAAGTCTTCTGGTAGTTCTCCGTTGACAACAGCATCGGATATGTGTTTGAATAATGGTGTCGATTTCATGCTCTCAAATCAATCGTTTATGTTGCTAATGGTTTTCATTCCCCCAATCAGGGTATTACCCGACTGGAAATATAGGAAAATGACGAGCAAAGGTACTATAATTCCGAGAAAAAGTACTAATTTTACGGCGTAAAACTATAATACGGACATGTCTTTTAATATCTATCAACTTTTCCCCCGACTGTTCGGTAACAAGCAAACCGACTTTCACCTCAACGGCAGCAAGACTGAAAACGGCTGTGGCACTTTTAACGACATTGACGAAATCGCCCTCAACGCCCTGAAAGACATGGGCTTCACGCACATTTGGCTGACGGGCATTTTGGAACACGCTTCGGAATCGACGGGCACACATCCTGATATTACCAAAGGCCGTGCAGGCTCGCCCTACGCTGTCACGGATTACCGCGCCGTTGACCCTGATTTGGGCACGATAACTGATTTTGAGCGTTTGGTTGAGCGTACCCACCAGCACGGAATGAAAGTAATTATCGATTTCATTCCCAATCACTTGGCGCGACAGAACAAGGGCTTTGATGCCTGCAACTTTTATTATTGCGAGGGACAAGGCTTTGTTTCGCCTCACAGGGTTGCGGAGCCATTTTACAAGGAATTTCCCGTAAAGGCCACGGGCAACAATGTCTTTGCACCCAATCCGAGCATCAATGATTGGTATGACACGGTGAAACTGAACTATGACGAGCATGATACTTGGGAGAAAATGTTGGGGATTTTGCGGTTCTGGTGTGGCAAAAATGTTGATGGTTTTCGCGTGGACATGGCCGAGATGGTGCCCGTGGCATTTTGGCAATGGGTAATCGAGCATATGAGAAAAGACTATCAGCCTTTGATGATTGCAGAAATCTATCAGCCAGCACTTTACAAGCCTTTCCTTGAAGTAGGATTCGATTATTTGTACGACAAAGTCGGATTGTACAACACTTTGGAGAATGTGCTTTGTCACGGCCACGAGGCAAAGGAAATCAGTCAGGTGTGGAAGGATTTGGATGAGATGGATGCCCACATGCTGCGTTTCATGGAGAACCATGATGAGAAGCGTTTGGCTTCGCCACACTTTGTGGGCGATGCCTTTGCCGCCTTGCCCGCCGTGGCACTTTCCGCCTTGATGAACACGGGACCGTTTATGGTTTACAATGGACAGGAAAGCGGTGAAAACGCTCTCGGTGAAATGGGTTACAGCGGCGATGACGGTCGCACTTCCATCTTCGATTATTGTCACATGCCTGAGCATCAAAAGTGGATGAATGGCGGCAAATTTGATGGAGGTGGTTTTGATGATGCGCAAAAAAAGTTGTTCATCTATTATCGTAACCTATTGCATTTCAGACAAGAGCATTCCGCCATCAGCGAAGGCAAGTTCTACGATTTGATGTGGTGCAACCCGTGGTACACGAACTTCGACCCGCAGTTTGTCTATGCCTTTTTGCGCTACACCGACTCGGAACGCTTGCTTGTGGTGGTCAATTTCCATCGCAGCGAGTGCCGCGATGTGGAAGTAAAAATTCCGCACGATGCTTTGGCTTTGATGGGTCGAAGCAAGACTAACGAGTTCGATATGAATGACTTCGCCTCGGAGGTGATTCCTGTGCATTTGGAGCCTTCGGAAACCAAGGTTGTTGATTTGGATTCGGGGGAGGTGGTTTTTGAAAAACGTTGGAATTGAGGAGATTTTGTAATTTTGCAGAGAATACATGATGGAAATGAGCCTTGAATCCCAAAACATAGAATACAAGAAGTCGTGGCATGATGAATACCTGAAATGGGTTTGCGGCTTTGCCAATGGGCAAGGCGGCAAAATCTATATCGGTAAGGATGATGATGGAGTGACGGTCGGCGTTGAAGATGCGAAACGGCTTTCCGAAGACATTCCGAACAAGATTCGTAACCACATGGGAATCAGTTGCGAAGTGAATCTGAAGGAAGAAAACGGCTTGTCCTACATTGAAATCGTCGTGAAGCCATACGGGGTGGCCATTTCCTACAGGGGCAGTTATTATTATCGTTCGGGAAGCGTGAAATCTGAACTGACGGGTGCGGCGTTGAATGATTTCCTTTTGAAGAAGTCGGGTTTGACATGGGATGAGGTGATTGAGGAGCGGGCTTCGATGGCTGACATTGATCACGATAGCATCGTGCGCTATCTGCAATTTGCCTCGTTGGGCGACCGTTTGCCCAATGTGGCCGGTTTGGATGATTACCAAATTTTAGAGAAACTGCGTTTGGTGGAAGGCGGCAAGTTGAAACGTGGTGCCATCATTATGTTTGGCAAGGATCCGAATCGGTTTTATCCTAATGTGCAACTGAAAATTGGCCGTTTTATCAATGATTCCGAATTTCGTTATCAGGAAGTTATCGAAGGAAATCTGATTAAGATATTTGAGGATTCGTTGGAAATTCTTGAGTATAAGTTTATCATTCGCGAGGTGGAAATCAAGGACTATTTTCGTGTTCAGAAGAAAGGCAACTATCCTCGTGAGGCGCTTCGAGAGATGGTGCTCAACGCCTTGGTTCACAGGAATTACATGGGTCCGATGATTCAGATGCGCGTCTATGACGACAAGATAACCTTGTGGAATTTAGGCCAACTGCCTGATTCATTAACTGCGGAGGGCTTGACACAATTCCATGCCTCATATCCGAGGAATCCGCTCATTGCTGGCGCTTGTTTCAAGGCGACCCTGATAGATTCATGGGGTAGTGGCATAAGCAAGATCATGACTGCTTGTAAAAACGAAGGCCTTCCGGAACCTCGTTTCGAGGCTTTTGGAGGCGGTGTATTAGTGACCCTGTTTAGGCCAATGGATGAAGTAGAAGATGGTGATAATACACAAAAACACGTGGAGAATGACGGGATAGAAACGCCTCAGAAAACCGACTTGGAAGAAAGTGGACTGAAAAGTGGACTGGAAAATGGACTGAAAAGTGGACTGAAAAGTGGACTGAAAATAGAGTTTCAAATCATTGCATTAATGGAGGAGGATTCTCAAATAACAATGGATGAAATTGCTTTGAAACTTCAAAGAGCAAGAAGTGGAATTGCAAAACATTTGAAAGCCATGCAACAAAAAAATATGATACGCCGTATTGGTCCTAATAAAGGCGGCCATTGGGAAATCATTGAAAACGAAAACAATAAATAATATGCTCCCATTAGTACAAAACGACCCCTGGCTCAACCCCGTAAGCAATGCGGTGGATGCACGTCATAATCGCTATGAAGAACGACTTCATGGTATAATCAATCGTTATGGTAGTCTCAAGACTTTTGCCACGGCGCACCAGTTTTTGGGCTTCAATTATGACAAACGGCGCCATGGTTGGTGGTATCGTGAATGGGCACCTGCAGCGCATTACCTCTCGCTGATGGGCGACTTCAACGGTTGGAACCGCTATGAGTTTCCTTTGGAACTGGCTGGCAACGGTTTATGGGAGATATTTCTGCCCGATAGTGAGTTTGCCCATCGTCTCACTCATGGCAGCAAACTGAAAGTGTTGGTGCAGTCGCAAATCGGTGAGCATGAGCGTATTCCGGTCTATATCAAACGGGTGATTCAGGACGAGGGCAACAAGGATTTTGCGGGTCAGTTTTGGAATCCGCCTACACCTTATATATATAAGCACGCTGCGCCGCAGTTGAAAGACGAACCGCTGCTGATATATGAAACGCACGTCGGCATGGCGCAAGAGGAGGAAAGGGTTGGGACCTACAAGGAATTCACCGAGAACATTCTTCCGCGCATCAAGGCGGATGGCTACAACGCCATTCAACTGATGGCCATCGCGGAGCATCCTTATTACGGCTCGTTCGGCTATCATGTTTCTAATTTCTTCGCGCCGAGTTCGCGTTTCGGTACGCCCGAGGAACTGAAGGCACTGATTGATACTGCGCACGGTATGGGTCTGTTGGTCATCATGGACTTGGTGCACTCCCATACGGTGAAGAACATCCGCGAGGGCATCAACCTGTTCGACGGTTCTGATAGTCAATATCTTCACGCGGGCGAACGAGGCAACCACAACCTTTGGGACTCCAAACTGTTCAACTACGGCAAGGAGGAAACACTGCAATTCCTGCTTTCCAACGTGCGCTATTGGTTGGAGGAGTTCCGGTTCGACGGTTTCCGTTTCGATGGCGTGACCTCAATGCTTTATCTCAATCACGGCGAGGGTCTCGTTATTGACGACCCTTGGAAGTATTTCAATGACAACGTGGATGCCGATGCTGTCACTTATTTGCAGTTAGCCAACACACTTTGCCACGAGTTGAATCCGCAGGCTATCACCATTGCGGAAGACGTGAGCGGCATGGCGGGCATCTGCCACCCGATTGCCGATGGCGGCATGGGCTTCGACTATCGCCTCGGCATGGGCGAGCCTGACTTTTGGATTAAGGCTCTGAAAGACCAACCCGAGGAGCAGTGGAGTATGAACGACTTCTTCTTCACCATCACCAACCACCTGCCGCACCATGAGTATCGACACGCCTTCCATGACTGTGGATCGTGGTATTGCCTTGCATAAGATGATACGTTTCTTTACGCTTACTTTGGGCGGCGAGGCTTGGCTCAACTTCATGGGCAACGAGTTCGGTCACCCCGAATGGATTGATTTTCCGCGCCTTGACAACGGCTGGAGTTATAAACACGCCCGTCGCCAGTGGTCGTTGGTGGACAACGAGAACTTGAAATACCGCTTCATGGGTGCCTTCGACAGGGCCATGCTTGACTTCGTGAAAAACTATCCCGTGATGCAAACACTGCCTGCATGGTTGCTCCATGCCGACGAAGAGCACAAGACCATCGTCTATGAGCGCGGCAACCTGATTTTCGTCTTCAACTGGGGGGCGCATTCCATCCCTGATTATGAAATCCCTGTCAAGCAAACAGGTGATTATCAAATCGTTCTTACTACTGATGATAGCGTTTTCGGCGGTTTTGGAAACATTGACAAGAGTGTGAGATTCCCCTCAGAGAAAAAAGGCGACATCATCACAATGAAAGTCTATAATGTAAGCCGCGTGGCGACGGTGTATCAGAAATTGTAGTAAATTCCGAAAGAAGGCGCAACGGTTTCGAAGCCTAACACGAAATTCTGGTCAATCTTGCCTTCGGCATCTATTTCGCGTTCATATCCCATAAAGCCCAAGCTGAACTCTGCCGACCAATGTTCCGTAAGGTTGAGCGAAATGCCTGGAGCTATTCCGATGTCGAAGAAGCTGAATTTCAGCACGTCGATGTCGGAAACGAGATCCATGAAAAGGGAAAAGCGCTCGCCGATTTCGCAAACATCGTAGCGGAAGTAAGGTGTGACAGTCAGGAAATTGGCAAAGCCTTCGTCTTTTGCGAACTCCCCGCCGTATTCTATTGCGCAGGCTATGGAGAAAGGTGTGTTGGGGATGCAATAGCCCAAATCAGGCGCGATGGAAAACGACTTGGATTCCTTGTTGATGTTTGCGTTTAACGAGCCTCCGATGTACCATTGGGCTTGGGCGCTGAATACGCCAATGAAGGCTAAGGCTATGACGAGAAACAGCTTTTTCATGGTAAACTGTTGAGAAGAAAGGCCGCCCCAAGGCGGCCTTTCTTTGTTTTTGTTTTAGAAATTGTAGTAAATCCTGATTTGCGGAGCAGCCAGGTCGCCATCCAGCAAGAAACCGTCAATGGGATGATTGTCGGAATCCTTGTAGAAGTTGTGGCTGTATCCAATCTTGCCGAAGCGGAATGCAGCAGTCCATTTGTCGGTGGCCATCCATGCAATGCCAGGTTGAATCATCACGGCATAAGCACCTTTAGGATGGGCATCAATCAAGTTGAAATCACCTGTCAAATCCAAAAACAGTGAGAACTTGTTGGCAATAGTGCATGGCACATAGCGGAAATAAGGCTGAAGAGACAATGAGTTATTGGAGGCATTGCCTACAGCTTCATACTTGTAAATCGTGCCAAGAGCTACGGTGAACGGAGTGTTGGGGATCATGTAACCAACTTCAGGAGCGAGGTTGATGCCAGTGTGATTCTTTTGAATGTTGGCGCCGAGGCCGCCGCCTATCCAAACTTGTGCATTAGCTGCGAAAATGCCTGCGAAGGCAAGAGCTAAGGTCAAAAATAACCTTTTCATTTTTTTGAAGATTTTAATTAAACATTTAGTGAATTGAATTGTT
>ONVP01000131.1 GCA_900321315.1 uncultured Bacteroidales bacterium | reverse complement strand
ACACAAGAGTGTTTAAAATGGAAGAGTATATTCCGCTAGATATTCCGCTGACCGAAACGAGAAACCATTACTTTCTTGTAAACTTACCAACTAATTTGCAGGAAGGTTATTACCCCTTCTTCTTGCAGCAAGACATTGATTATCTGACGCAAGTGCAGAAAGTGGTGAGCTTGATTTTGGAAATTGAGTTGCCCCAACTCAGGCAAGTGGATGTGGGTAACGTGAGGAAGTTGCGCAGTTTGCTTGCCATACTCAGCAGCGGTGTTCCTTTTGCTGTGGATATTAGCAAGATGGCGCGAATGGCGGAGCTGAACCGCAATACAATTTTAAGCTATTTATCACATCTTCATCGAGCCAAACTTATCAATCTCCTATATAGCGACAAGATGAACTTGAAGCGTATGCAAAAGCCCGACAAGATTTACTTGGAGAACACCAATTTGTTGCAAGCCCTTGCGCTGTCCCAAGTTGAGGTTGGCACGCAACGGGAGACTTTTCTTGTGAATCAATTGGCATACAAGCATCAAGTGGAATATGGAAAGCAAGCAGATTTTTTGATTGACAGGAAATTCACAATTGAAGTAGGAGGGCAAAGCAAAGACGGCAAGCAAATCGCGGGAAAGCCGAATGCATTCATTGCAGCCGATGGCATAGAATACGCCTTTGGCAACAAACTCCCTTTGTGGCTTTTCGGTTTCTTGTATTGATTCTTGTAGCTGCACTATCCTACCTGTGAAAAAAGGCCTCGCCTGTTCGACGAAGCCTTTGAAATCGTGATGATTATACTATCAATAATGCTATAGTACATTTACGGCACGGTGGAAATAATAGCCTCCCAACCTGCTTCGGTATTAGGAGAAGAAGAATAATAACTAGTATAAGAATGCCACACAAAGGTGAGTGCTCCTTCGGAGTTAGTCGCTGATACAGTTCCTGGTGAAGTGTAACCATAATACTTTCCAATTCTTGGTGACGATGTTGTTGGACCATCATAAATCAACAGATAATCATCCGAATTATATGTTTCAAATCTCGTAAATGTCATCCGAATTTTACTACCAGTTCCTAAATTGCTCTTAAAGGTCATAACATAACTTTCGTTGTCGGAATAGTTTCCACTTGGCCCTCCCGAATCATAGAATTTTCCCGAAGATGTTAAAACAGTGCCGCCTTCGCTAATCCTGTAAGTTGGCTTGGAAGTACTGAACTGCTGGGTAGCACCGTATGAGGTACCTTTACTGTTAGTGGCGTATGCTCGCACATAGTAAGTGGTGTTTTGAGTTAGTCCCGTGATGTTGCTTGTGAAACTACCCGTTCCTGTCCCATCTGTAGTATGACTACCGCTTATTGTGGGATTTTGGCTCGTTTTTGACCAACAAACTCCTCGTGCCGTAACAGTTGCACCACCATCCGATGTCACCACGCCTCCGCAAGTGATTGTTGTGGCTTCGATACTGGTTGCATTGTTTGTAGTAACTGTTGGAACACTATAGTCCACCGTTCTAAACGTCAAATCGTCACCATAAGCCGTGCCTTTTTCATTCACAGCGTATGCGCGTACATGATAAGTGGTGTTAGCAGTAAGTCCTGATAAATTGACAGAGAAATCACCTGTTCCCGTGCCGCTTGCAAGATGCGAACCGCTTGTTGTAGGATTCGGTGTGGTGGCCCAGCAAACACCTCTTTCCGTCACTTCTGAGCCTCCGTCACTGATTACATTGCCTCCACAAGTGGCATGGGTGTGGGTAACATTTGTTGCCTCATATGTGGTTACTTCAGATTGCGCTATAGAAAGCGTGGTGAAAGTTGCCTTGCCACTGAAAGCCATACCAGCGCTGTTGCGAGCAAAAGCCATACAGTTGTACATGGTATTAGGCTCAAGGTTGGTTAATCTGGTTGGAAATTCACCGCCACCGTTTCCGCAATACATGGTATCTTGTCTTCCTTCGCCTTGTTTGCCATAAACAAAACCTCGGTCGATAATGGCTGCTCCACCTTCATCGGTCACTTCTCCCGTCACATTGGCGGAAGTATATGATACAGATATGGCGTTGTCATAGATTTTCACTGTAGGCTTTTTCACCGTTGTTTGAGTTGTTTGTGGGTCTTTCTTACAGGCAACCAAACCCACCAATAAGATTGCTATACAGATGAAAATCAAAGTTTTGATATTCGTTTTCATTTCAACAAAGTTTTATAATCGTTTATTACTTAATGATTTGACGAAACCAAAGTGCGCACGAAGTCTTTTGCTGCATCCTGCATTTTCGAGAAATCATTGCCCAACGATGTTGTGCAGTCGAGCACCAACATAATCAAGGCACTGTTTCTGTCTTCTTCCGTGACAACGGAATTGGCAGGGACGAACTCAGTCTCTTTTTCCCATACGCCATTGCTTGACTTTCGCCAAAGCAACACCCTGTTCAGGCTTGTTTGTGAGATAGGATTGCCCTGCAGGTCTTTCAAATCTTCGAACAGGAATCTGTAGAATCCGTTTTGCTTGTCAAAAGATTCTATTGATCTACGACCATCCGCCAATCCGCCGTAAGTAATATTGTCCAAAATTCGGCTGTTTGATGTGCGTTTGTATGTAGCCGCAATGTAGCGGGAGGATTGTTGCGGGTTCCCGGAGGCCGTAATGTCAAACGTGAATCGGATTTGGGTGCCTTCGTCGTATCCGGGCGGAACATCCAGCTTGACGTTCACGGAAGTTGAGGTGGAGTAAAGGCTGTCGGCAATCTGCTTGAACCTTTGCTTAACCTCGTTCATGTTCGACACAAGGAATGCGTTGTTGTCGATGCTTGCAAGTTTATCTAGGTTGTCTTGGAATTCCACTTCGTCTTGAACGTCACCTCCTTTCAAGCCGATTGTATATGCAGCAACATTTTTGCCATGAATTAGCTCATTTACGATTTTATTGTGCAAGCCTGTACGATAAGCAAGCTTACTACTATAGCTTTCAGGATTCTTTTCGGCATCATCCAACGAAGCATTGTCCAATCCGTCTGTAAAAGTCACCAACGCGACGTTTTTAAGTTTTGGCGGCTTCGGATAGGATTTTAGTTTCTTTAAACCCTGATAATCTGCATAGTAAAGTGATGTCAGATTTCCAGGCCTTAGATTTCCAATAAAACTGGAAAACTCATTTTCAGAGGAACTGTTCAACAACTTGATTTCCTTTGTGTAAAGATCCAGGTTGAAACCAATGATACCCAGATAGATACCTTCGGTTGTCGGAGATGAACCTCCTCCGCTGCCACCACTGTTGTTGCCACCACTATTGTTGCCACCACTGTTACCCCCATTATTCGGGTCTTTGGTGCAACTTGCGGTTGTCATCACCGCTGCCATCAGCATTAAGGCTGCTGCCGCCTTCAAGAGTGTTTTCATTTTCTTGAGATTTTAATTGTTATTACTCGTTTGATTGATTAGTTCCTTTTTCCAAACAAGCACAAAAAAAGCGTGAAACTTACTTGTTTCCCGCTCCTTTGGGTATTTGCCGTAACCCGATATTCCCAAGAAATAAGTCTATCTCACGCTACGCGCAAGCATATAGACTAAAACCTCGGAACATCTTCGTTCTAAAATCGGCAAATTTCAAAGGAGAAGAATCCAGTTTTAATGCTGTTTATGTTGTTTCATTCCACGCAATCCTGCGCTTTTATTGCATATTTGTTTCGTTTTATGGGTTACTATTCGTGTTGTTTATCGCGGCAAAGATACATATTTTTTCAAAGGCGCAAGGGATTGGGTGTGTTTTTTCCAAAAAGGAAGAAAAGCATCCGCCCCAAAAGCCCTAATCCGGCACTGAAATCAGCGGCACATCCAGCACGACAGAAATCCTTGCCAAGGTGGATAGCGTAAAGTTGTGACTACTTATTCTCTTGCTGCAATCTGTATAATTCTTTCTGGTGCTCAATCTCGCGGCGGAGTTCTTCCTCGGTGGGCAAATAGAGCTTATACTTGCTGGCAAACAATTGTTCATTGCCATTTAATATGGAGTATTTTGCGATGTCCTCATCCGTTTCACTGCAAAGCACAATCCCAATCGTGGGATTGTTGCCTTCCTTACCCCTTAACTCGTCAAACATGCGCACATACATATCCATCTGCCCCACATCTTGATGCCTTATTTTTCCTATCTTCAAATCAATCAGCACATAGCATTTCAAAATGATGTTGTAAAACACAAGGTCGATGAAATAGTCTTGGGCTGCCGTTCGTATCAATTGTTGCCTCCCAACAAAGGCGAAGCCACGACCCATTTCCATAATGAATTCCTGCAAATGGTTTATGATGGCACTCTCCAATTGCGATTCGCTATAGCTGTCGTCTTTTCTGAAGCCCAAAAACTCTGCAATTATCGGACTTTTGAGCAATTCAGCCTTCTCGGTTTCCGTATTTGGATTTTCTGAAATCAGTTGTGGCTGCTGGAAATGCCTTTCATAGTACTGGGTCGCAATGTTCCTGTCCAATGTCCTCACGCTCCACGCTTCTGTTGAGGCTGTCTCCAAATACCAACGTATGGCGGTGTCGTTTCCTACCCGTAATGACTTGAAAATATGCGTCCATGTCAGATTTGGAAATCGCGATTTCCAAATCTCAATGTCGGGAACGACTAAATAAAAATGACGAAACGCTCGCAAATATCTGCCGCTGAATCCTTTCCCGTATGTTCGGGTCAATTCCTGCGACAGCATCTCTATCAACTGCGTTCCATATTCCGCGCGTTCCTTGCCTTTCTGCTCTTGCTCCACAATACGCTGCCCAATCCGCCAATAGGTTTCAATCATCACGGCGTTCACGGCTCCGTATGCCGCATTGCGGCCTTGCTCCACTAGTCGTTTGATGTCGCCGATGAAGGATTCCGTGTTGCTATGTAAGGTCAGGTCTGTCATATCGTTTCGAACTTTGCAAAAGTACAAAAATAATCAGTGTGCGTAAAAAAATGAAAAAAAGCTTCAGCCCCCAGCCGTAGCTTTCAGCCTGCCATCAGCCTTCCTTCCGCCACTATAGCAGCGCTGCCGCCGACGAAGAGGTTTCCATCGGCCTGAATCTTTGTGGCAATTACCGAAGGTCGTCCCATGGCCTCGCCTTGGACAAAAGCACACTCGGCTTCGGTCCCAAGACATCCGCACTGCTGGAGGTAATAGGTCAGTGAGGCATTGGCGGTGCCTGTGGCCGATTCCTCGGGAATGTCATAAAGCGGGGCAAAGTCGCGGACATGCGCCGTATAACCATCGTTTGCGAAGGCGAAAACATGAAAACTTACGGCATCGTGTTTCTTGGTGATGGCAGAAATGGCTCCCATGTCGGGCTGGAGCGACTGCAGCGTGTCCAAACAGGGGAGGGGAATCATAATGTCGGGCAAACCCGCATAAACCACCTGTACGGGCATCGTCGGACGGTAATCCTTCACGCCCAAAGCCTGATAGATTTCTTTGGTTTCGTCGAGCGTCGCGACTATTCGCGGCTTCGCCATCTGCATCATCACTTTCTCGCCGACTGTGATATTCAAATCACCGGCTTGTGTGTGACAAAGGCATTGTCCCGAGGCCAGTTCCTTCTGGTGAAGCAGGAAAAACGAGGCGATGGTGGCATGTCCGCAAAGCTCCACCTCGGCCTTTGGGGTGAAATAGCGGATGGTGAACTCTTGCGCAGAATGCCTGCGGACGAAAGCCGTTTCCGAAAAGCGCAGTTTGGCGGCGATGCTCAGCATCAGTTCATCCTTCGGAAAAATCGCTGATTCGAGCAGCACCACGCCAGCGGGATTGCCGCCGAAAGGCTGGTTGGTGAATGCATCAACGATGTAGTATTTCATATTCATAATGGCTGCAAAGTTAGTTTTTTCCGTTGTTCGGAAAACAAACCCCGCCGCAAAAGTGCGATTATAGATTCAACATGCAAAGCTTTTTATTAAATATTTATCGAATAAAAGCGGTTCATTCTTCTTTTTACGCAAACTGCAATTCCATTTGTTGTTGCTGGGGAATATTAGCAAATGGTTGAAGTTCGAAATTA
>ONVP01000195.1 GCA_900321315.1 uncultured Bacteroidales bacterium | reverse complement strand
ATTCAAGATTTGGGGTGATATGAAAAACTGTATGGATGAGGTCGACTGGCATCGAGGCAGACTTTGCCGTAACGCATGAAATAGGCGTGCCACGACCATTGGCTGAAGTCTTCGTGTCTTATTTCAATTATTTCATTTTCAGGGATTTCCTTTAAGGCTTTCTTCATTTCGACCAAAAAGGCTTCGTCGCGGCCATATTTCCCGATGTGGCACACATTCAATACCATGCCAACCAACAAAATGATGCTTGAGACGATTATCATCCAATTTCGGGTTTTTGGCTTGATTTCCAACAACATCGCGTTCACCAAGGAAAGGATAAGATGCCCGAAAGCCAAGGCAAAAAACGGCATTGCGGCAAGCATGTAAAAATCGCGCTGCTTCACACTCAGCATAATGGGCAACACGCCCGTCAATCCGAAAATCAGGAAAATGATGAACCATTTTCTATCCAACGGAAACTCGAATGTCTTGACTGTTTTTTTTGAAATCAATTTATTGACAATCAACAAAACCATAACTATCATCAAGGAAATCAAAACTTGACCCATCAACTTGAAAACAATGGAAAACCGCGTTGCAACCGTGGCTTCCTGCAAACCTGTTCCCAACACCTGAACTTGTATATATTCTTTCAGGTAAGGCAGAGATTGCGGGAAAACCAAAAACATCAATCCCGACAAAGCCGCCAATTCAACAAACAGCAGAAGCATGTCTATCGGCCCTTGAATCCATCTCCGACGCTCATCGAAAACGCAGTAAATCAGCGGGAAAACCAATGGAAACAGTCCTGTAAACCCTTTTGAAAGGAAGGCCAAAAACAGTGAGATACCCGACATGAAAAGCCAAACTTTGTTATCGCGTTGATAACTGATTATCAGAAGATAAACCGATAGTAGCACAAAGACTGTCATGGTGTTTTCAAGCATGTTATTCGCTGCGCACCAAGTCACAACTGGCATACAAATCCATAGCAAAAGCGGCAGCCAAGCCCAACGGAGGTTGTTTGTAGTACGTTTCCAAATCAAGGCAATCAGCAGGGCGGCAAGGAGAAAAGTCATCATGGAATAGAGTTTTTCAACCCACCAATGGTCACCCAACAGCCTGAAAGCCAACGCCTCCAAGCCAAAAGCCAAAGGCGGATGCGAATGGAAAACAGGGCCTATCGTCTGTGTATAATGCGGATTCCAGAATGTCCCCAGCCCCTCTGCCATGTTGCGCGAAATGCAGGCGTAAGTCACACCGTCAAGGAACATGCCTTCAGTCAACAGGCTGTTACTCAGCAGAATCAAGACGATTCCGATGAGGAACACCCAAAAAGGCGTGTTATTTGAACGGATGGTTTGCATGATTTTTTATTTTGTGGACGCATTCGATGCGTCCCTACATTATCCAACACTGCCTTCCAAAGTGATTGACAATAATTTCTGCGCCTCGACCGCAAATTCCATGGGCAGTTTGTTCAAAACATCCTTGGCGTAGCCATTAACAATCAGGCCGATGGCCTTTTCGGTCGGGATGCCACGCTGTTGGCAGTAGAACAGTTGATCTTCGGAAATTTTCGAAGTGGTGGCTTCGTGTTCGAGAATACTCGACTCGTTGCCGCACTCCACGTAAGGCCAAGTGTGCGCGCCGCATTGGTCGCCTAATAATAAGGAGTCGCACTGCGAGTAGTTGCGTGAGTTTTCGGCTTTCGGCACCACCTTCACCAAACCTCGGTAGCCGTTTTGACTGTGGCCGGCGGAGATACCTTTACTTATAATGGTGCTACGGGTGTTTCTGCCCAGATGGATCATCTTCGTGCCCGTGTCGGCCTGCTGGTAGTTGTTGGTCACGGCGACAGAGTAGAACTCGCCCACGGCGTTGTCGCCCATCAGCACACAACTCGGGTATTTCCATGTGATGGCCGAACCCGTCTCGACTTGCGTCCAAGAAATTTTGGAGCGGTCGCCGCGACAAAGCCCGCGCTTCGTGACGAGGTTATACACGCCGCCCTTGCCGTTTTTGTCGCCAGGGTACCAGTTCTGCACAGTGGAGTATTTCACTTCAGCGTCGGTCTCGGCAATGATTTCCACGATGGCCGCATGAAGTTGGTTTTCATCGCGTTGCGGTGCCGTGCAGCCTTCCATATAACTCACATACGCGTCTTCGTCGGCCACGATGAGCGTGCGCTCAAACTGACCCGTGTTGGCCGCGTTGATGCGGAAATAGGTGGAAAGCTCCAACGGGCAACGCACACCCTTCGGGATGTAGCAAAACGAGCCGTCGCTGAACACTGCCGAGTTCAAAGCGGCAAAGAAATTGTCAGTATAAGGCACCACCTTGCCCAAGTATTTCTTCACCAAATCAGGGTGCTGCTTGACGGCCTCGCTGAACGACATGAAGATGACGCCATGTTTCGAGAGCGTCTCTTGGAAAGTCGTCTTCACTGAGGTCGAGTCCATGACTGCATCGACGGCCACGCCCGAGAGTTTTTTCTGCTCGTCAAGGGAGATGCCGAGTTTGTCGAAGGTGGCCAAAAGCTCTGGATCGACTTCATCAAGGCTTTGTTTTTGCTGGCGTTTGCGTGGCGCGGCGTAATAGATAATGTCTTGATAGTCAATCTCGGGAATGTCGAGATGTGCCCAGTTGGGTTGTTTCAGGGTTTGCCAATGGCGGAAGGCCTTCAAGCGAAACTCTAACAGCCATTCGGGTTCCTCTTTTTTCTTGGAAATCAGGCGGATGATGTCCTCATTCAGGCCTTTCGGCGCGAAATCGGTTTCAATGTCGGTCACAAAGCCGTATTCATAGTCCTTGCTCGTGACTTCGCTGATGATATTGTCTTTCGGATTCGAGTCCATTTTCTTATTAAGAATGATTTCAAATTAGGCCGCAAAGATATGGAAAATTATGGTGTTGTTGTGTGTTGGGAAACAAATTTCAATTTCCTGCTCCATCAACGGCATCGATTATGTGTCGTGGAGGGATTGGGGGACATACCAATAAAGTGCCGAAAATATGTATTATTTTATCTGTACTGCATAAAAAAGTGCATTTTTTGTGCAGTATAGATGTTTTATTGCATAAAAAAGCGTATTTTTGCGCCATAAAACAAAACTATCCATGAAAGACATTCTCATCAACCAACGCAAGGAACGCGACGAACTACTTGGTCGCCCGTATCTTGAAAGACGCACTGAATACGACAAAGAGCAACTGCTGCAAAGTCCTCTCGTCAAATTCATCAGTGGACCACGGCGGGTGGGCAAATCCACATACGCACTGTTGATGCTCAAAGGGAAAAACTTCGCCTATCTCAATTTCGACGACCAATTGCTGCTTAGCCGATGGAACGAAGACCTCGTCATGCGACTACTTGACGACGTATATCCTGATTACCAGTTCCTTATGCTTGACGAAGTGCAAAACCTCCCCGAATGGGATTTGTGGGTCGCCAAGCTTTATCGCCGTGGCAAGAACCTTGTCATCACGGGTAGCAACGCCAATATGCTCAGCAGTGAGATGATGACAGTACTTACAGGACGCTATCTGTCGGTGGAAATGCTACCTTTCAGCCTTGAAGAAACATTTGCTTGGCACAATATTGACATTCAACATGTTAAAGCCGAGGAACAAACCGAAGCCATCGCCTTGGCTGATGATTATTTGCGTAATGGCGGCTACCCAGAAACCATCTCCGCCCGCAACATCACCAAAAGTTATATGTCCACTTTGTTTGATTCCATTCTGTTGAAAGACATCGCAAAACGGCATAAGGTGCGCAAAACCAAGGAATTATACAATCTTGCCTCTTTCTTGCTTGCCAATTTCTGTAATCCTGTTTCGGCCAACGGCCTCACTACGGATTTGCAGTTGTCGAGCGTCAACACTACCAAGAAATTCTGTCAATACCTGTGTGAGCCGTTCTTATTCTTCTTCCTGCCCCGCTTCAACAACAAGCTAAAGCTGATGCAGAAAGCCGACCAAAAGGTATATGTGGTTGACAATGGCTTTGTGCAATCGGCAGGTTTCAACCTCAGCGAAAACCTTGGCCGATTGTTTGAAAACCAAGTGTTTGTAGAGTTGCTGCGCCGTGGATATAAGTCTGGGCAAACCCTATTCTATTACCGTTCAAAGAACGACAAGGAGACCGATTTCGTCACCCGAAAAGGCACAAAAGTGGAGCAGTTGATTCATGTTTGCTACGGAATGCAATCCGAAAAGACCCGCAAACGTGAAATGGACTATCTTGTGGAATGTGCCAAGGAACTGCAATGCAACAATCTTCTTATCGTGACCAAGGACGAGGAAAACATCGTGGAAAAAAACGGACATACTATTCGGATTGTTCCGATTGCGAAGTTTTAAGGCATCGGCAGGTTCATAACATCACCACGGCAGCCAAACACAAAAACAACAAAGGGCGCAGGTCATCTGACTTGCGCCCTTTGCGGTCTGGACGGGACTCGAACCCGCGACCTCCTGCGTGACAGGCAGGCATTCTAACCAAACTGAACTACCAGACCAGCGTAGTAAAGCATTTTTGGTGTCTTTGCGGGTGCAAAAGTACAACCTTTTTCGTTATCTGCAAGCATTTTTCTCTATTTTTTTCAACTTTTTTTTCAACATCGCGATAATATACTGATTCTTAAC
>ONVP01000262.1 GCA_900321315.1 uncultured Bacteroidales bacterium | reverse complement strand
TCCGACTTGCCTTCCGAATAGATTCGGATGATAGGCTCGGTGTTCGATTTTCGCAGGTGCACCCAACCTTCGGCAAAGTCAATTTTCACGCCGTCGATGGTGGTAACTTTCTCATTCTTAAACTTTTCTGCAAATTCGACCAAGATGCCGTCCACATCGGTCGAAGGCGTCAGCTGTATCTTGTTCTTCGACATGAAATAGGCCGGATATTCTTGTTTCAGTTCGGAGCATTTCACCTTCTTTTCTGCCAACTGCGTGAGGAACAAGGCCGTACCGACGAGTGCATCGCGGCCATAGTGCAGTTCGGGATAGATGACGCCACCATTGCCTTCACCGCCGATGACAGCGCCGACTTCCTTCATTTTCTCCACAACATTGACCTCGCCAACGGCTGCGGCAAAATATTGTTGCCCATGCTTTTGCGTCACATCTCTTAAAGCTCTGGTTGAAGACAAGTTGCTGACCGTCGGGCCAGGCGTGTGCTTCAAAATGAAGTCGGCAACGGAAACCAAAGTGTATTCCTCGCCAAACAGTTCACCATCTTCCTTGACGAAAACGAGGCGGTCCACATCGGGATCGACGACCACGCCGAAGTCGCAGCCCTGCTCCTTGACGAAGCGGCAGATGTCGGTGAGGTTTTGGGCCAAAGGCTCGGGCGTGTGGGCAAATTTTCCAGTCGGCTCACAGTTGAGTTCTAGCACGTCCTTCACGCCCAAGGCGCGAAGCATCTTCGGAATGGCGATGCCGCCCGTTGAATTGACCGCATCCACAGCCACCTTGAAATTGGCCTGCGCAATCACGTCCTTGTTCACCAAAGGCAATTGGCACACCATCTCGACATGCTTGTCCATCCAACCGTCAATTTGCTGATAACTACCGATTTGCTCTATCGGTACAAACTCAAAATCGTCCTTTTCGGCCACTTCGAGCAGCCATGCGCCTTCAGCGGCGGAGATGAACTCGCCCTTCTCGTTGAGGAGTTTCAGTGCATTCCACTGCGCAGGGTTGTGGCTTGCAGTAAGGATGATTCCCGCGTCGGCCTTCAGGCCTGTCACGGCGATTTCGGTTGTCGGCGTGGTGCTAAGGCCAATGTCGAGCACATCCGCGCCCATGGCCTGTAAAGTGCCGCAAACCACTTGATTCACAAGGAATCCCGAAAGGCGTGCATCGCGCCCTACTACGATTTTGGGGCGTTTCGTGCCGCGATGTTGCACGAATTTCACGAAAGCAGCGGTGAATTTCACCATGTCGATTGGGGTGAGGTTGTCGCCCGGCTGGCCCCCAATGGTGCCGCGTATGCCGGAAATGGATTTAATCAGTGTCATTTTATTTCGTTGTTTAGTTTTCACTTGTAGGGCTGTCACACTGTGGCAGCCGTTTGTCACACTGTGGCAGCAAAAATTGGTTTATTTTTGAATCGAAAAATCCATCATAATAGGATAATGGTCTGAAACCTTGTATCGGAATCGTTTGAAATTCAATGGTTTGATATTCTTGTCTCCCCAGATGTAATCAATCCGAAGCAGCGGCAGCTTGCCTGCGTAGGTTGGCTTGATGCCCCATCCCACCTTCGTGAACATGTCAACAAACCCAGCCTTCTGCATTTGCCGGTAAGTGAACGACAAGGGCGGGTCGTTGAAGTCGCCGCACACCACCACGGGCGCGTCCATTTCGGGCATTCCCTTCAACATCTCTACTATTTGATTGCTGCGTTGCAAGGTGGCGTACTTGAGTTTCCGAAGCACGTTCATCCCAATGGTATCCAGCTTGTTGCGCCGTTCCGACGAAACAAGCTGGTCGATTTCTTTATCGGTGATTTTGTAGGAAAGCAGGTGTATGTCGGCCAAGAAGAAACGGCCTTTCTCGCCCGCATCAACCTCAACCATCACGCCGTAAGTGTTTTCATAGCCGAAGCCCGAATTCTCGTCCACCTTGGCGATTGGGAATTTAGAGAAAATGACGTTGCCGGCGTAGTTGCGCTTTCTGTTGTAGTAGGCATACTGAAAACCAGCGTTTTCCGCGAAATACTCGACGCATTTCTGCCGTGATGTCTTGGGAAGGAAGATGGTGAATTCTTGACAGCAAAACACGTCGGGATTCTTCTCACGCACGAAGTCGATGATAGCGTTGGCACAGTCCTCTTGGCTGGTTTCTCGGTCTATATGACTGAAACAGTGTACGTTATAACTCATCACGCGCAGTGAGCCTTCGTCCTCGGTCTTTTTCCCAAAGGAATACGACTTCCCGATGCCGGGAACCGATACCAGCAACGCCAACACTGCAACCCACGCCATGCGCGAGCGCATTACCAGCAAGGCAAACAAAACCAACACGTTATAGATGAAAACCATCCAAAAACCGAGTCCGAAGAACGAAGTCCAAACGAAGCGTTTCGGATCAACGTAACCGTTAACCACGCTCATGGCCATCGCCACCAAGCCGGCCAAGGCCATGAGGGTAAGCACGAAGACCAGCAATTTCCCAATGATTCCACGTTTCTTTTTTTCCATCACCGGCTGTTTTTGAACAAGAATTCCTTTTCCTCGTCGGTCAGGCTGGCATAACCGCTTTTGGCCACCTTGTCCAGAATGGCATCCACATCGCGCTCTTTTTCAGCCTTTTGTCGGTTGTATTCGCCATCGTTGCGAGGCACACGCGTCTCGTTTTTGATTTCCTCATAGGGTGTGTATTTTGTGTGTGCCTTCCGCTTCCACGACTCTAAAACGTCCTTCAGCTTCCTGAAGTTCTTGTCGGATCCGGCGGGTTTCTTTCTCCAATACAATATCAGCAGCAGTCCGAACAGCATTCCGCCCAAATGCGCGAAATGCGCCACGTTGTCGAAGCCAGTCAAGCCCGTAATGAGTTCAATGGCGGCATACCCGATGACGAACCACTTGGCCTTGATGGGAATGAGGAAATAGAAGTAAATCATTGAGTTAGGGAACATCATGCCGAATGCCAATAGCAGTCCGTAAACCGCTCCCGATGCGCCCACGGTGTTCAGCATGTTCAGGTAAGAATCCATCGTAACGATTTGTCCGCCCATGTCCACGTTGGCGTAATCGGCCAAAGAGGTGGAATACTGTATGTACTGCACCAACTCTTGGCACAGTCCCGCCCCGATACCGCACACCATGTAAAACAGCAGGAAACGCTTCGAACCCCAAAGGTTTTCGAGCGTGTTGCCAAACATCCAGAGGGCGAACATGTTGAAAAACAGATGCCCGAAGCTGGCATGCATGAACATGTAGGTAACGAGCTGATAGACACCGAAATTCGATGCCTTGAAGAAATGTAGGCCGAATAGACGGGTCAGGTCAATATTGAAGCGGGTAAACGTAATCGTGGCTATATACATCAACACATTGATTATCAGAAGGTTTTTTACCACCGTTGGCAACACCTTGAATCCCGTTGGACTAAATTGTTCGTTCATTTTATTATTTCAGATTTCAAATTTCAGATTTCAGATTTCGGACGCAAACGTTGCGTCTCTACAAAACCTCACACTTCATAAAAACTTCCCTCTCA
>ONVP01000124.1 GCA_900321315.1 uncultured Bacteroidales bacterium | reverse complement strand
CACAACCGCATCACCCACGAAATGCACCTGCATCCTTTCACGCTACACGAAACCGAGCGATATTTCAATGCCAACCAGTTCAAATGGAACAGGTTAGCGATGGCCCAAGCCTACATGATTTTAGGTGGTGTGCCCTATTATTTGAGCCTCTTGCGCCCCAAGGAAAGCCTTCCCCAAAACATCGACCGCCTGTTCTTTGCAGAAAACGCCGAGATGCACCGCGAATACAAGCGGCTGTTCAAGTCGCTGTTCAAGAATCCCGAGCCTCACCTGCTCATCATGGAAGAACTCGCCAAAAAGAAATCGGGCATGACACGCGACGAGATTGCTTCGGCCTTGGGACTTTCGTCGGGCGGAGGCCTAAGCGACCGCCTCGAAGACCTCGTCTATTGCGACTTCATCAGGCGTTACTACGTGAAAGAAAAGAAGATAAAATCGACTTCAGCCATCTACCAAATGACCGATTTCTTCACCTTCTTCTACCTGACCTTCTGCCTCAAGCCGCCCACCAACCCGAACTTTTGGGTATCGACCATCGACAAACCGATCCAAAACACTTGGTTCGGTCTGGCATACGAGCGACTCGCCATGGCACACATCCCGCAAATCAAACGAGCCTTGCGCATCGACAGCATCCAAACCAATTTCTACTCGTGGCGGAGCAAACAAAGTGACCCTGCCGTGCAAATCGACCTCATCATTGAGCGTGCCGACCAAGTGACCAACGTCTGCGAAGTGAAGTATTCACAAAAGGAATACGCCATCGACAAGGAAGAAGACCTGCGCCTGCGCGACCGTTGCGGCAGCTTCAAAGAAGAAACGAAGACACGGGCAGCCATCCACCCCGTTTTGGTCACCACATTCGGGATGAAACGCAATATGTATTCAGACTACATCACCGCCGAAGTGACCTTAGACGACCTGTTTGAATAAAAACATTTTCCGCCAAATCGATGAAATTTTCACCGATTTGGCGGAAAATAGAATCGTTCTAAACAATAAAACTCTATGGAAAAATCACAAAAATTATGATTTTTTCCCAGAGTTTTGTCATTTGCATCCTTCGCAGCCACCATCACAGCTTCCGCCACAACCGGCACAGCCGCCTGCGCCGAAGTCCTCGTCGGTGGATTCGCGCACGTCGAGGATTTCGCCCGAGAAATGGAGGTGCTTGCCCGCCATATCGTGATTGAAGTCCATCTTCACGTGCTTGTCGCCGATTTCGCGAACGATGCCGGCAATCGGGCGACCATCGGAGGTTTGCATCATCAGTTGGGCACCGACTTTCACCATATCCATCAGAACGTTGTTCTGCATAAACATATTCTTGTCGAGGTCCATAATGTAGTTCTCGTCGCGCTCGCCGTAGCCCTCTTCGGGGGTCAGGTGGAAGGCGTACTTGTCGCCTGGTTCCTTGCCCATCAGGTTCTCCTCGAACTTGGGCAACAGTTGGTGCATACCGAAAATGGCGACAAAGGGATTCTCTTTCGTGGTCTCCTGAAGGATGGGACCGTTTTCGTCGTTCTCACGCAGGACGTAGGTCATCGTGACGACAGCTTGATCTTGGATTTTCATTTTTACAATTTTATGTTTAACAATTGATATTCATTTGTTTAACTACGAATTTTGCGAATTGAGTTGGAAATGATTTTGGATGCAAGCATCCGATGAATACGAATTTTACCATTCAAAAATTCGTACACATTGGCGGCTTGTCCGCAAAATTCCATCAAAAAAATTCGTTCCATTCGTGCAATTCGTAGTTCTTTTTTATGTAATCCGTAGTTTAATACGCCCCGAACATCTTCCGCAAGAGCCATTCCACGGCGGCCAAACCGATGAGGACGAAGAAAATCCACTTGGAATGAATCAAATCCTCGAAGCGGCTCTCGTGGTGTTCAACGCTCGTGATGCGCGAATCATTGTGCAAGTCGGCAAAAAGTTGCTGCAACTCGCGGGCGGTATAACAATTTCCGTTGGTCAGGCGAGCAATGGTGCGCATCCGGTCAATGTCAGCGGTAAGTTGCTGTTCCTCAATGCCGATGGCCGCCACACTGAAGGTGCCGCTCACAATGATTTTGCGCTCGCCCATCTGTCCTTGCACCTTATAAGTATAAAGTCCTTCGGGCAGCAGGCCGGCGTTCAGTTCGTAGTCGTGGTCGCGCTTCGAGAAGGTGTAGTCGTAGGTCTCGCCCGTCAGTTTGTTCTCAATTTGAATCGTCAAATCGGGGTCAATGACGAGTTCGTTGTTCGGGTTGCGTAATTCGGCGGTGATGATGACTGGCTCGTTGCTATAATAGGTTTCCTTGGCGTAAATCGCAGAGCCGTCGTTGGCAGACAACAGTAAGTATTTCAGCGTTTTGGAGAACAATTCGTCGAAAACGTCGTGGTTTTTTGATTGGTAGTATTCAAACAGTCGCCAACGCCAGATGTTGGTGCCGAACAGGAACGCCATCTTACGCTTGTCGTTGGCAAAACCCAACAATGGCAGCCCCGACTTCACGCCCATCACCTCTTGCAGAAGAAGGTCGTCGTGCGACTTCAAGGCGTTGATTTCCAAGTGCGGCAAAGCCAACGGCGGGTATTTCGCAATCATTTGGTCGGACTTTGAATCGAAAGTGAAGGTCGAGAAAGCGGGATTCAGATGCGCCTTCACGTCCAAAAGCGTGTTGGTCGCGCCGGAGCGAAACTCGAACACCGACTGCACCTTATTAATATAGTCCTTGTCCGTGTCGTTGCCGATGACGAACAGCACGGGCAGTTTCACGTTCTTATCAAGCTGGGTTTTCAGAGCGTTGAAGTCCATCTTGCCATTCGGCACTTGGTGCAAAACAACGAGGTCATACTTCTCAAAATCAGGAAGTTGCTCCTTTCCGAAACAAAAATCCACCTCGTAATTGTCGTTGAGCACGCTTCGCAATGCACCCAGGTCGGGATGCGGTGAGGCTGCCACACACAGCAGTTTGTATTTCTGGTCAAGCACCTCGACATAGATATGCCGCACATTGTTCAGCAGTTGCTCCTCCTCGGCGATGCCGCTCACCTCGATGTCGATGGCCATCACGCCTTTCTTGGTGGCATCGAGCATGAAATCTATCTCTTTGGAGAAGCGGTTGGAGGGAACCTCAATGTCGCGCTTCTCGATGACTCGACCGCCTTCCTTGAGGGTCAGTTGGGCCTTGCGTCCAGCCAAGTCGCGGGCAGCCACCGTCACACGGACAGGGAAGGTCGCGCCAAGCGACACCACCTTATTATAATGCACATCACGGATGGCGAGGTCAGGATAGGCAATCGTGTCGCCTAAGACCACGGTATGAATGGGATACGGGAAGTTTTCGGCCAGCAACTCCGGCTCGAAGCCACGGTTATAAATACCATCGGAGAAGAGCAGCACCGCGCCCACATTGCGCTTGTAATAACGGCGGTCGAGGGTGTTCAGCAAAGAGGAAAGGTCTGTGAGTTGGTCGGAGAAATCGAGATGCTCAAAATCGCGGACTTCCTCGCCGAAAAGGTATTCATCGACTTGAAAATCAGCGTTTAATTCCTTTCGGAAGGCTTCAAACTGTGCCTGATAGTCGTTTTTGTAGAACGCCGAATCCTTGCAAAGGACGACGGACGAGGAATTGTCGTGCGCAAGGATGATGGTTGGGGTCTCCACAGAGCTGAACTTCTGCCGAATCAGCGGATTGAAGAGCAGCAAAACCACCAAGCCAACCATCAGCGTTCGCAGTGCAAACAATATGATTGTCAAGACTTTTTCATAGTGTTGTTTCTTGTTTCGGACATACAACACCGTGGCTGCCGCCAGACCAGCCAGCAGCGCCAAAGCTAACATCCAGATGGGGATTCCGATGGTCATCGATTGCACTTATAAGGGCGCAAAGATAGGGAATTTTCGGGAAATATTTGATGCAAACCACAAATCCGACCAGACAAAGGCCTCAATTTGTAATTATAGCATAATCATTTCAGTGCTGAGGATTCTCCGTCCACCATTTTTAAGCTCAGGTGTATTGATACGGATGTCGCAATCCACAACGAATATCGTTCCTGAAGCGGATTTGAGGACATTTTCATCGTGCATATCGCTCAAGTAGATGTCGGGAGTAGCGTATGTCCAATTGCGGAGATTGCGGAGTTCAAACCCCATCTTTCGCATATAGTCAGCAATCTCTTCATCCGAAACATGAGACCCTTTGATGAAAGGCTGCTCCGTAATGATTTTGAACTCACCGTCTGCCGTGCGGCCATAGCCAAGCACCGTCAATGCCGTTTCAGGGAAATAGGCATTGTGCAGAGTGATACGGTCGAGGGCGAGGATGGGCTGGATGAAATAATCGAGGCCTATGGATTTGACAAGCGTAGCACCGTGATCATAAACCACGGCTTCGCCGCCTTCGGCAATCTGCTCACCCAACATTCGTGGCAGGGAATTGTCAATGCAATCCGTCCAGCAGCCGACGGCTTTAGCCCATCGCTCTATGCATGAAGCTTGTTGCGCTCCCTGTTGGAGTTCTCTTTGGAAATCACTGATTCCTCGTGCAGTTTCTCTATCTGCCTGACTTTCTGCTCCCGCGAGAAGGGATGCAACGACATGCGTAACACCTCCCGTTGAGCAACCATGCTGTTCGAACGGTGAAAATCGTTGATATACAAGCTTCCCATTGATAAATAGTTCTGCATAATGGTCAAGTATTTTCAGACCTTCAGGAGTAAAGCCTTCTTCAATTATGTTTTTGACGGATGCCCAAAAGTCTTTGTTGTTCATACTGTTTTGATTTCGATGGCAAAAATACAAGTTTTTATTGAATTATTGTTTCATTCCTTGAATCCTACCAGCAACCTCTTCCGGATAATCCACAAGCAATTGTCCATGATTCATTTTTGGGAAGACCTCCACGTGAGCCTCAGGGCATAGTTGAAGCAGATGCTCGGCCTGCGGCTTGGCCACGAAAGCCTCTTTGGTACCATACCAATAATGGATATCCGCCCCGTGAATGGATTCCAGTTTATGGGTATAGACATCCTTGTAGCCGTCTCGCACTGCCTTTCCCTTTCCGTATGGCCACACTTTCTTGCATTCATCCAACAACACATCAAAATAATGCGAATGGAACACGAATTTCCAGAAACCTGTGCAGTGATAGCAAGTCCATACGTTAAAACTTTGGTAATATCGAATCGGGTTCACACTCCATTTGGGAAGAGGCAACAGCGGTGCCGCGTCCATGATGGCGTGGTCAATCACGACTTCGTTCCGTTCCATGATTCGGGACAATATCTTTCCACCCAAAGAGAGGCCGTAAGCGACGTCCAGATGCCCATTCAAGTTTTCCCGAACGTATTGAGTTGCCTGAACGGCCTGGTCATCGACAGAGGTATATTGCGACTCTTGACCGAGCAGGAATCCGTCAATTCCAACTGCGATAATATAGAATTTGTCCTTCAACAGTTCTATCAGCGGCAGGAATATCTCGTGGGACACTGAAATATCTGTCAGACAAAGGAGGACTTGAAAGGGCATCACGCGGAGTTTATACACTGCCCGAAGTGTGGGAAGACGAGTTCGTAAATATCCAGAATCGGTTTAAACGAGGTATCTTTTCTTTGGAAACAGCGCTGTTCCTGTGTGATTTGACGGACAGGACTCCCAGAAGATTTCACATGGTATTTCCTGCGACCTATAATCTTTCGGGCCCAAAGCAGGAAGATATTATATGCAGCGGATCAAAAGAACCTCTATATAGCCTTGGAGTAACCGATTTAAAAACGCCAGGAGGCAACATCGTCAGAGGATATTGCGCAGAGCGTTCTCTCTGTGATGTTTTGAGACCTCGCAATCACACGGATGTTCAGGTCGTCACAGATGCATTTAAAACATACGCTTCTCGCAAAGAAAAGAACATTCCTCTTCTATCAGAGTATGCTCATAAACTGCGGGTGGAGGAGAGACTTCGTTCTTATTTGGAGGTGCTGCTATGAAGAATGCGATGCAGTTTAAAGCAATCGTCAAGAATATCGCAAAAGAGAAGAGAATATCCGCACAGCTTGTTTTGCAAAATTATATGCTGGAGCGCTTTTTGGAGCGGGTGGCACTCTCGCAGTATCGAAGCAACTTTATCCTCAAAGGGGGCTTCCTGATCGCGTCTATGGTCGGCCTGAATTCAAGAGCAACCATGGATATGGATGCAACCATCAAAGGCTATCCGGTCAATAATGCAACCATTCAAAAAATGACCGAGGAAATACTCGCCGTTCCTGTTGATGACAATATTTCATATGAGTTCAAGACTATTGCAGAGATTCGTGAGGGTGATGAG
>ONVP01000123.1 GCA_900321315.1 uncultured Bacteroidales bacterium | reverse complement strand
AGCAGACTGGCACGGTGAGTTTCAACTACGACGCCAACGGCAACCGCGTTTTGCGCACCCTTTCTTTCCAGCGCGGCGACGGCAAAGGCCGTGGCGACACGGAGCACCCCGCCGCCGCGCCCTTGTTGGCCACCGCTACCGACACCCTTGCAGGCCACGAGCTGGCGCTCTATCCCAACCCCACCGACGGGCAGTTCTCCGTCGGGGTGGGCAACAGCGCCGAGGGTACACGGCTTGAGGCCGTGCTCTGCACACCCACGGGTGCCGTCATCAGCCGCAAGACGCTGGCCGGCGAAAGCATCGATTTCGACCTTTCGGGCCACGCGGCAGGCGTGTATGTGTTGCGCATCGAGGCCGCTGGCCAAAAGCGCATTTGGAAAGTCATCAAGCATTAACCCTAAAAAACTGAAGAAAAATGAGAAAGCTTGTATTTGCTACATTGATTGCCATGCTGTTTGTTGCATTTTCGGCAAAAGCACAAGACTATGAGGTTCAACCTCCAAGAGAGGACAAGGTTGTCGTCGGAGCCATCGGCGGCACGGTGGATGTCACCGCCTTGGGCGGCGCGTCCTACACCATCCCCATCCAAGTGCCAGAAGGCATGGGAGGGATGCAGCCTAGCCTGTCCGTCGTTTACAACAGCCAGAGCGGCAACGGCTTGCTCGGCTGGGGCTGGAACCTCGGCGGCCTGTCGGCCATAACGCGTGTGGGGACGACTCTGTATCACGATGGTTTTGTACATGGTGTGTGCCTCAGCACCAACTTCAACGACCGCGACGGCCTCGACCGCTTCGCCCTTGATGGCCAGCGGCTTATGGTAGTGAACGGACTACCCGACGGAGCTGACGGCACGGAATACCGTACCGAGATAGACCAAATGGCCAAAATCGTATCATATTCTTGCGATACGACATTTGGCCCGGCCTATTTCAAGGTATGGTTGAGCAACGGTAACATCGCTTACTATGGCAGCAAGTGGCACTCTAGAATCGGGCTACAGCAACGCAATGACGTGTGCCTTTGGCTTTTGGACAGCGTTGTTGACAGAAACGGTAACTACATGTCCTACAGATATTGCCGTGGTGGCGCGAACTATTTCCTGACCGACATCTATTACACGGGGAACAACCGCTCGTCAGTCTCCTCTCTTTATAGGGTAAGATTTGAATACGATGCGCGCCCTGACATTGAAACAGTATTCATCGGCAACAACACCTTGCATTTTACAAAGATTATCAAGCGCATATCGTTGTTCAATAGGTATAATGCCAATTCCGATCCGTTGTGGCAATACGACTTCGCCTATACTGGTGGGTATGGCAACGACTTGTACAAAAAACTTGAAACAATAACGTTTTCTGGAAAAGGAGAAAAATACAGAGCTACCTCTGTCAATTGGGGGACAGACACCCACCAGTTTTCAAATAAAACATTTATACATACGGGTGATGGCAATATGGATAGCCGAACCGTCAAATTCCCTGGGGACTTTAACGGAGATGGTTATACCGACATGATTACATTTGAACAAAAACCCCATGAAGAAGAAAAGACAGCCCGTCTGTATCTAAACGAGAGGGACAATTCGGGGAAAGTGATGTTTAACCAAATAAAAAAATACACATTGGATGAGAACATCACATGGATCTATGTTGCCGATTTCGACGGCGACGGGCTTGACGACTTCATGTTCGCCAACCGCGAAATAAGGGATGACTGGTATTTGCGTGACATTGTCACGCTTGACATTTACCTTACACGCCGAAACGCGAGCGGCGGACTGGATTTTGTTTATCATGAAAGTCCGAGCAGGGACTACAGGTTGGCCAGCAGCAAGCGTGATGCGCTTATCTTGGGCGACTTCCTCGGCGAGGGAAAAACCAGTTTCATCCTTGAAATATCCAAAGACGATGACAAGAATATGGGTATGGAAACGGATGGCATGGAATGTGATACCTCGAATCAAAGAGCGGACCGATCCTATTATATCCGCTATGACAAGGACTTGCAGGAATTTGTCGAGGATAGGATTAAAGTCAATGCCGTATTAGGGGCGGATGTTTACTATCCAGCCGACTACGACGGCGACGGAAAAACGGAAATCCTGTATTCCTATCCCCAAAACGGATACACATCAACGGCCATCGTGAAATTGTTTTATAGCAACGGTCGTTATGGATTCAAAGAGCACTACAACGGCTATCCTAATAATTGGTTTGATTGTTGTCCGGGCGACTTCAATGGTGACGGACATGCAGATGCGTTGTTTCACTTCCAACCGTCAGACCCTAAAGGAGAGTGGCGTGTGTATTTGTTCAAGCAAAACATATTCCAATGGAATTATTACCATTGCGCCGATATACCAGCTGGTTTTAGTAGTGGATATTTCAGTTTAGACAAACTGAATTCTGTGTCCAATTATCTTAAGGTTGGCGATTTTAACGGTGATGGTTGTTCCGACATAGTATATCCAAAAAATAGAAAAATAGTATTCTTTTTCGGTCCGATGCGTGATGACAGCGAGGTTTCGCCTTTTGCCTATAGGCGGGGATATAACGCTTCATGGTTTTCCAATTTGGAGATTTGTCTTGGCAATTTCACAGGACATGAAGGTGTCCAGATGTTGGGAAAATATACTTTGGGTAATTTAATTCAGTACGCCAACCCCATTTCCAACCGCTACAATGTGGAAACCATAGAGGACGGTATGTTTAATCGGGTTAAGTTTGAGTATGATTATCTGCTGCCCACACTTTCGGGCGACCATTCCGACGATTTCTTCACGCTCGACCACAGCCTGACCGATGTAGATCGAAGCATTTTCTCTTGTCCTTTGGCAATCAAAGCCTTGAAGAAAACCATGTCATACAATTCACAGGCAGGAATGTCTCTTGTGGAAAACCAATACCGTTACGGCAATGTCATGGTTCATACCAAAGGCCACGGGATACTTGGCTTTACGGATGTTACCGCCGAGTCGTATGTGGATAGTGAGTTCAAGGGCAGAACGATGCAGCATTATTCGACCTCCGAATTAGGCGACAAATGCCAGATTGTACTCAAAGAAACAGAATCTTATGGACCTATGAACAACCTGACACAACAGACAACATACAGCTATTCGGTGTGCCAAAGCAGCCGCAACATCAAGGTATTCATGCTGTTGCCCAACATGGAAACAGGAAAGCACTACAGCCCTGACGGCTCGCACGAGTTTGTTAAGCAAACCCTGGCGAGCAACACCTACATGACCGACATGGGAACTACGGGCACCTACAAAAACATCGTGCATTGCACAAAAACCTATCAATGCATCAATGACACTCAATTGTCAGGAAGTTTGAGCCAAGACTGGTCAGCCTACAAATACAAGTCGTCGGTTGAAAATGAATACACCGACCAGGTGCCTGACTGGATTGTGAACCGCCCGAAGTCTGTGCTGACCACGGCTGAAGGCAACGCCTCGGAGGGCAACGAGGACGTGAAAACGCTGACCGTTTACGATTATGAGTATCCCAACCATCCCACGCTGCCCTCAAGAGTGACTACCTATCCGAGCGGAGTGCGCCCCGACGGTTCGATGAGCGGCACCAGGGACAGGCTGGCCACATACGAGACTTTTGCTTACAACACCAACGGCACGGTCAGCGAGAAGACCTTTAAAGCGATTTACGACAGCACCCTGCCGACCGTCACCACCACCTTCGAATACACCCCCAACGGCCAATTCCTCGAAAAGGTCACCAACACGAAAGGCTATGTGACCCAATACCAATATGACACCAACGGCGACGGACGCCTGATAGGCGAAACCGACTGCAACGGATTGCAGACCGATTATTTCAGAAGCCCGTTGGGCGCCTTGCAACTGACGACCTTTCCCGACCAGACGAAGCGCAAGACAGAAAAAATGTGGCTGGATTCGGATGAGATCATTATGCCAGAAAAAGCCGAATACAAAGAAGTATCGGAGCAGTTGGATGTTGATGGCAATGTGATGGCGGTTTCATGTTCGTATTTTGACGCTTTAGGGCGTTGCTTAAGGGTTGTGAGCCAAGGACTGAACGGTGAGTCAATCTGTACTGACACGAAGTATAACCGACAAGGACTTGTTGAACGTGTAAGCGAACCATATTATTTCGGGACAAGCGAAGAAAACATCAAATGGACGATATACGAGTATGATGCCTATGGGCGAACTATCTGTACAAAGTTTCCCGACAATACTTCGCAGGACATCGTCTATGACGGCTTGACGGTCACGACCACGAACCATCCAGCGACTGACGAGGCAGTGCCGCAAACAACCTCGAAAACTGTAAACGTGGCGGGATGGCTTGCTGAAAGTACCGATTCAGGACAAAACACGGTGAAATACGCCTATTATGCCGACGGCAGCTTGAAGTATGCCCAAATCGGGAACGATGCCAACACCCGCGTAAGCATGGAATATGACAATGCGCGGAACCGCACGAAGCTCACCGACCCCGACTACGGCACCGTTACCAGCCATTACAATGCCTACGGGCAATTGAGATCAACTGTAAATCCGAGAAATGTGACAACACGATACCAATACGACGAACTTGGACGTGTCAAGCATCGGGAGGAAGTCCCGAGGAATGGCGACATGGTTTCCACAGTGTGGACATACTGCGAAACGGGCCATCAGTTAGGCCTTCTGAAATCAATAAACTACAACGACGGCCAACAGATCGTGAACTACTCATACGACCAACTCAACCGGATTTCGTCCATAAAGGAAGGCTACGACGGCCATACACTTTCCACTATCTACCAATATGAACCCAACACGGGACGCTTGTATGAAACGACCTACCCGACGGGCTACAAGTTGAGGAGAGTTTATGGACCATACGGGCATTTGCAAAAACTGACCGATGCCAATGGCAACTTCTTGTGGCAAACATGGCAAATGAACGCCAACGGCCAGATAACCAGGTATATGACAGGCAATTATGTCAGCTCAACATTGACCTACGACGACGACACACACCGACTCCGCCACATACAGACCCAATTGATGGCGAAAAATTTTTTGCAGGACTTGTGGTATGATTACGATGATTTTGGTAATTTAGCCGCCCGAAAAGACATCTTAAGGGATTTGGAAGAAACCTTCACATACGACAATCTGAACCGTTTGGAGACCACGATACTGAACGGCGGCCAGGCAAATCGCATGGCCTACGACCCCTACGGCCGCATCTTGAGCAAGCAGGCCAATGGTCAGTTGGTGTTCGACAACCCCGCGTATGATGATGGCAACAAGCCCCATGCCATACGCAGCGCACAGATGTATGGCAACCCCTTCCCGACCACGCAGCAAGACATCACCTACACCATGTTCGACAAGGTGGCAACCATCTCGCAGAGCGGCAACGGGCCGCAGATGTCGCTGTCATACACCTACGGCCACGACCGCCAGCGCAAACGCATGGTGGAGAAGATAGGCAACTACACGCTTCGCGAGAAGCGCTACGGCGACCACTGCGAGTTTGTGACCGAGAACCGCTACAGCACGAGCCGCACCTTTCTTTCAGGCCCGCTTGGGGTTTTCGCCGTGGTGGAGCACAACGGCGGCACCGACGAGATCCACTACGTTTACAAGGATAACCTTGGCTCTTGGACAACGATTACCGACGCAGGCGGCTTTGTGGAGCGCGAGCAGAGTTTCGACGCATGGGGCAATTTGCGCAACCCCGAAACATGGAGTGGAGATTACAACAACACACTAATGTTTGACCGTGGCTTTACTGGGCACGAGCACCTGTACAGCTTCGGCTTGATAAACATGAACGGCCGCTGCTACGACCCCGTGATGAGCAGCTTCCTGTCTGTTGACAAGTATGTGTCGCAGCCCGACAACTCGCAGAGTTTCAATCGCTATGCGTATTGCTTGAACAACCCTTTGCGATACACTGACCCGAGCGGATGGCAGCCGATAGGCGGTCTGAAGCCCAACAATCCCTTCCACGACAATTGGAGCGCGAGTTTTTCTCACCCTGCCTACGAGCCGAGGGACTTCAAGAACCCGTACCATTTGTGGAACCTGATGCTGTATGGCAGCATGGATGTGCCAGTGGGTCTTGGTGGCGCAGGTGGAGGCGGTTCCATGGCGAATTTCCAGGGTACGTACGGCTACCATGCGGCATATCAGGCCAACAGCGTTCACAACTACACCTTTCCTTCGGCCCAGTTGCAGCTGATAAGGAACTGGCACAACAACCCAAGCCACTCCACGAACAGCGACATCCGCGAGGCAGGCATCACGAATGTCAGCGTTGGCACGTTGCACGGGCAGCTC
>ONVP01000201.1 GCA_900321315.1 uncultured Bacteroidales bacterium | reverse complement strand
AACGAATCATTGGACCACAGCACTTTGGAATGTCGGCCCGAAAGGGAAGGAAATGTGGAATGTGGATTCCATGAAGAAGCCTACCAGCGTTGCTTCAAAAAAGATGAAGGCCAGCCCTGTTACGACTTGAAGGAAAAGTTCGGAGTGACCGACGAAGAAAATGACTATTTGCTTTTGTTGTCTCATCGCTTCAATGCCGCGCCTTGCCGCCATTGCGACGAAGGCACATGCAAGAACACAGAAAGCCAACACTACGAGGGCATTTGTACGCTGAAAGGCCTGATGGCGACATGCAAAAACTATGAATCCGTCGCCCCCGACAATGCCTATACCGAAGGCGTATGCACCTATGTGAGCAGCAATGACGGCAAAGACGACCGCAAGATATTCCCGTCGTCCGACTATGTCTTCCGTTTGTCATCCGTCGAAAGGTTCACTCTGTGCCTGGCCTGCCGCATCAGCCATAGCATAGCTCGGGCCACAGGGCTGAAATGCCTTGGTGTGCGCCGCTCGACGAGCAAACCTTTCCTGAACGAAAAGAATCCTTTGGCCAAGAACGCCATCGAGATCGACTACCTCTATTTGACTCATCTTGAGGATGTGGTCAAATACAACCCGGCACTGTTGGGATTGGCATTATATGTCGCCCTTTGCAAAGACTGCGAAGGCATAGGATGCGAAAATGTGGATACATGTATTATTCATAAAACAAATTGATTGTCAAAGATATGAGTGCAGGAATAGATCCGAATATGAATGAAAATGAACGTCGGAACCAAGAGAAGAAGTTGAAGAACTGCATCGTTCATTTCCGCCCCAAAAAGGGATGGAAAGGCGAGTATGGCTTCGACTGGTTCAAGGAGCCATGGGATTGGGATGACAAGGGAACCAATAGCGATGGCGTCCCGTTCATGCATAACTTTGAAAATATCGGGAAACACGTTTGCGGAGCCTCTTCGGCCACTATTTCCTATAATCGTTCTGAAGACAGGATAACAGTTGAGTCTGTGCCAAATGACGAGAGCAATTTCTATGAAGACGCAACGGAAAACAAGACGATCTCCACCAGATATGTCATTGACCATAAAATGGCATTCCCAGTCCTAAAATTTAAAGGAAAGGATTACGTAGTTAGTTATGATGGAGAATATAAGCAAAATAGAAAGATGCTTGTATTCACCTACAAGCACAAGGTCGCCGTCAAGAAGCAAAAGAAAAGCAAGAAAGAATCCAAGGCCACGCAAGAGGAAACGGAGATATTGTATCGTTATCATATAGAGTACGAAGATGGTGAATTGAAACTATGGAAAGTGGCGAGAGGAAGAAACAATACCTATGAGGAGATTGACTTGACCAACAAAACCCAAAAGGCTCTTACGAAAAACGAAAAGAGGAAATGGAACATTCCGAACGAATATTGGAAAAGCGTGAAGAATAACCGAAATATGGACAAGAAGTCGCTTCTGAAAAACACGAATAATATCATTGACGAACCCGACGACCCTTTTGTGGAAATTTGCGACTCGCGCATCTATTTGGATATCACCGAAAGCCATACAGCGTATCATGTGGAGTATGAAAACGGCAGAATCATGAAAATGGTCGTGGAAGACCTGATTAATAGAAAGAGGGAACGATATGTGGGCATAAAAGAAATCAAAGGTAAACTTGCCAATCGGGATATCTTGTCATGCAGCCGTATCCAGATATGGAATTTTCTCCAGACTCTCAACTACAACACCGTTACCATCAAATATGTGCCTGCTGTAACTGGACTGTATTGCATTGAAACAGAGATTGCTGGAAAAAGGTACGACATGATTAATGAAGAAAAAATCACGAAAGTGGAATCATTAAACCGCGTCGTCACATTGGACAACAAATTGAAGAAGAAAAGCGAAGATAACGTATTGGAGGAAGTCAATTCCATGTTTAAAGGTGGCGTCTTGAAGAATTATTGGGAAGATTATGTGGACGGGCGTTTCTTTGATTTCCGATTCAAGAAAAGCGATTTGCCGGCCCTTTACTTTTTCTCCACATTGAGCCTGACCCAATTCGGCAAAAAGAGGCAGAAAGATTGGGACAGGGATGCCAAAGACCAAGCCGAGATTCTCGCAATCAAGGAAGGCCAATATGATGAAATAAAGTTTGTCTCATCAAACAAAAACCTTGTGGTGTCGCCAAAATCGATTAGTGGCGACAAGAATGACATCAAACTCAAAGTCAAACTCGTCGGACTATGCAACAAAGAGGAAACGATAATAGCATATAGCGAAGACAAGGTGGTGGGAGTGCTTCAGGTAAAGGTTTTCCCCCCTATGGAACTCAATGTTTGTGTCATCAATACCACATTCACAAGACGGCAAGGCGCGGAGGTCTATCCCGTTAAGGGCATCCTTCCAGGCAATCGCCGTTGGGACTTTGATAAGGACAGCCGCCATGAGGAAATCATGGGCCAGGCAGGAATCATATTGAAGATGGAAAAAATGGAAATGGAATATGACCAGGAGGAGTTTGAGAGTTATATCGAGCATAGCGACAAGTTGAGTGACGACGTCGTAGCGTTCCCGTATGGCAATCCCCCATCAGTCTCTTTTTCTAAACGGATGGACGATTTGTTCCTCGAATCCCACCCCAAATACAGAGGTATGATGCGAGTTTATTTGGTGAACAAGTATTATATGTCGAATTATTCCGAAGCTGAGTATGATGCCTCAATAAAGCCAAACATCCCAATGGGCTGGATGATGCCGAATGAGGACGAGGTTGTTGTGGTTTTCCAAAAAAGCATTGAGCACAATGGTTTCTTCGATCGTGCAACATTGGCGCACGCACTCATACACTGTTTGGGCTTGAAGCACAATTTCGACAACCGTAACAAGCATACGATGAAGATTTCCTCGACAGAGAATGTGATGGACTACGAAAACCCCTCTCACGCGCTGAACAGCTACCAGTGGGAGGAGATGCGAAATGGCCACGGCCCTTTGATAAAAAAGCTCGGGCAGTTGGCAAAGAAATATTAATTAAACTTGTGGTACTATAATCATGGAAGATAGATTCGACATATTCAAATTTGAGCAATGCTCTGACGGAGGCGAATTGTTTTTGCACGAAAACGGCCATGTCGTCGTGCTTTTCGAGACCAAGGATGGCTATGGCAAGCAGAGGATTCCCGAAGATGCCGACAACTTAGTGTGCGAACAAATCTTGTACTATCCCGACACACTCACCGTTCGCAGCAAAGGCCATTTCCTGAAACGGGGTGATGTGAAAATTGGCACCTGGTCATTCTATGGCGTTGGTGGCGAATTGGAACGTGAGATTGACCACGACAAGGATTTCCTCGTCAAATGGGAGCAGATGCTTCCTATTCTTGACCAAAACGACATCAACCTCGAACAAGTGAAATTCATTAATCGTACCATAGCAAAAAACGGCATGCCCCAATGGGTTTTTCAGATGGAGTCGAAGACTCGGACTATCGACAAATACGTATTCAATGCATCCGATGGAAGCCTCGTTGAACATTCCATCACAGAACTAAATCCGTTTTGACAAGCCAAAGCAGTTGAAGTATAGTTTATGTGTAACAATGAAAGAATAAGACAATCATGCAGCCGATAATCAACACCAAGCCCCAGTTCTACGACTACTTCCCGCACCTGCCAACGCTGCGGATGAGGGAAGACTTTGGCTTGGGCTACTATGAACAGACCGTCGTCCGCAACGAGATACAGAAAGTCATCGCCGCGGCCTACGACCGTCTGGTTGAGCTGCACGACCTGCGCCATTTCGACGTATATGGCGAGGTGGGCGAGCAGTTCGACGACAATTTCTACCGCGAACTCAAGGAAGCCGTCGGCCTCAGGCTTCGCGACTACACCACATGGGCCTTCCTTGACGACTTCATGCCCCGCAAGGAAATCGAGGACGAACAGGCTAACGCCGACTTCTCGACCAAGATGGGTGCCTCAATAGGCATCGTACTGCCCCGCTCACAGACCACGGGACGCGTCCAACTCAAGGACGCGCTCATCAGTCTGCTCAATTTCGACTTGGAGCCGCTCTGCGGGCAGGAACTGCTGCACTTGACCAAGATTAAATAATTGAAAACCAAGAATATAACAAAACATAAAAACCATAAACGATGAAAAAGCACTTATTATTCGCATTGTTGCTGCTCATGGCGGCCACTCTGCAAGCGCAAACCTCCAAGGGGACAACTGCCGAGACTTTCTCGCTGAAAATCAGGTATCTGTTTGAGTCCGACTTGTCAACGGCTCATGAGGACTATGCCGATGAGTTTCCGGAAGGGGAACTGTATGCCATTCCGTCTCCAGCCGGCGGCAGGAATGAGGATGAATCGTCTGAATCATCAAGAAGGTTTGAACAGGAAAGTGTAAGAGCCGCTAAAGCAAAGGCAAAAATTGTCTTAATAATCTTCATCTTCCTTCTCCTCTTCTGCAGGGGCATAGGAA
>ONVP01000179.1 GCA_900321315.1 uncultured Bacteroidales bacterium | reverse complement strand
CCATTGGCATCCTGCTCACGATCTTGTTCTGCAAATATGTGCTGAAAAAACCCGTCGGGCACGGCATTCCGGGCATCCTTTATGCCATCTCGAAGAAGAAAGGCAAAGTGGATCGCAGCAGCACTTGGTCGAGCATCGTCACCAGCGCCTTGACCGTTGGTTTTGGCGGCTCGGTGGGATTGGAAGGTCCCAGCGTTTCGACGGGCGGCAGCATCGGGTCCAACATCGCGCAGCTGCTGAAATTGGACTACAAGCACACCATACAGCTCATCGGCATGGGCGGCGCGGCGGCCATCGCGGCCATTTTCCAAGCACCCATCACGGGCATCGTCTTCGCCCTCGAGGTGTTTATGATCGACCTGTCGCTCAACGCGATAGTTCCCATAATCGTTTCGTCGTTCACCGCCATCCTGACGGCCTATTTCTTCCTCGGCCAAACCGTGGAATATCCTGCCGCCATCGCTGAAGGCTTCATCCCGTCCAATGCACTGTATTACATCGGCTTAGGCTTGTTTGCAGGCTTGGTTTCGGCCTATTTCCTCAAGGTTACTTTCAGCGTAGAGAAAAGCTTCCAAAAAGTCCAGTCGCCATGGAAACGCCTGATTATAGGCGGCTCCTTGCTCGGTATTCTAATTTTCTTGTTTCCAGCACTTTACGGTGAGGGCTACGAAGCCATCAACTCGGCCTTGCGCGGCGATTACAGCCCCATTTTCGACAATCCATGGTTTGCACAATTCAAGGACTTCGACCTCGTGGTCATCATCCTTTTTGCCGGCATGATTTTGCTGAAAGCCTTCGCCACGGCCTTCACCTTCGGGGCGGGCGGCGTGGGCGGCACCTTCGCTCCGGCCTTGTTCATCGGCGCTTTCACGGGACTTTTCTTCGCCCGATTGGTGAACTATCTCGGGATTGGCGACCTTGACCCAGCCAAGTTTGCCCTCGTCGGCATGAGCGGCCTCGTGGCGGGAATGCTTCATGCTCCGCTGACGGGCATCTTCCTCATCGCCGAAATCACCAACGGCTACGCGCTCATCGTCCCGCTGATGATTGTTTCGGCCTTGGCCTACGCCATCAACCGCCTGTTTTTCAAACATTCGATTTACACCAATGCCGTGGCCGAACAAGGTGTGGAAGTAACGCACAACAAGGACAAGAGCATCCTTAACATGATGGCTATCAATCAGTTGATAGAAAACAACTTCAGCACCATCGACCCTGACAGCCTTTTCCGCGACTTGCTGCCGCTGGTTTCTTCGTCGAAGCGCAACATTTTCCCCGTAGTCGATAAGGAAGGCTTTTTCTGCGGCCATGTCTTGTTCGACGACGTGCGCAACATCCTTTTCGAAACGCAGTATTACGACCAGTCGATACAAAACTTTGCCGTCCTCCCCGACTACGTCATCCACCCCGAAGAGCCGATGGAGGAAATCGTGCACAAGTTCCAAAAGTCGGGCAAATACAACATTCCCGTCATCCAAGGCGGGAAGTATTTGGGCTACATCTCGCGGGCCAATGTGTTTTCGGCCTACCGCGCCATGGTGAGCGAGATTTCGGAAGATTGATTATCTGTACAAATTATTGTCTTTCAAATAATTGAATGCCATCGCGGGCATGAAGTGCCGCACATCGCGCCCTTCCTTCACGCATTGCCGGATAAAGGTGGACGAAATCTCCAAAATCGGGGTTTTCAGGATGGTGACGGAAGGATGTTGGGCAAGCTCACCGCCATCGTAACCCTCGCGGGGGAAGACGAGAAGCTTGTAGCCGTCGAGGATTTTCTCGTACTCGCGCCAACGATGCAGGTTTTGAAGGCTGTCCATACCACAGATGAAAACAAACTGACAATCGGGATGTTGCTCTGAAAGCGCGGTCAAAGTGTTGATGGTGTAGGACGGCGTGGGCAAGTGCATCTCGATGTCGCTGACGTGGAAACGCGGGTCGTCGCCAACGGCCAGCTGAACCATTTTCAGACGCTCATTGTCGTCTAACAGCTCATCCTTTTGTTTCAAGGGATTTTGCGGCGACACCACAAACCACAGCTCATCCAAGTCGGAGAACTCGACCAAATAGTTGGCCAGCATCACATGTCCGTGATGGATGGGATTGAACGAACCGGAATAGATGCCGACTTTTTTCATTCTTCTTCGTTGAGGAAGGCCATGACCGTTTCGAGGATTTCGCGCTTGGCAGTTTCGAGGTCGTCGTTGATGATGGTGCGGTCGAACTTGCCTTGGGCGAACTCGGTTTCCCATGCAGCCTTGGCGAGGCGTTTCTCGATTTCTTCCATCGCGTCGGTGCCGCGCTTGAGCAGCCTTTCCCTCAGCACCTCAATCGACGGCGCTTGGATGAAGACGGACAAAGCTTGGTCGCCATAGTGTTTCTTGACGTTCACGCCGCCACACACGTCCACATCGAAGGCCACGTGCTTGCCCTCGGCCTGCATATCGGCCACGACGGAGAGCAAAGTGCCGTAGCAACGACCCGGATAGACTTCCTCCCATTCGAGGAACTCGCCGTTTTCGACGTGCTGCTGGAACTCTTCCATGCTCAAAAAATAGTATTCGCGACCGTTCACTTCCTCGCCGCGTGGCGGGCGCGTGGTGGCCGAAACGGAAAACGCCATCTCTGGGATGTTGGCCATGACGTGGTTCAACAATGTGGTCTTGCCCGAACCTGATGGTGCGCTAAAAATCAGAAGTTTACCTTTATTCATAGTTGTTTTCTTTTTGACTATGGCTTATGGCCTATGACAATGGCCACTTCCCCTTTCGGTGGTAGTTGGCCATAGTCATCAGCCATTGGCCATCAGCCTTACAAAATATTACAAACTTGTTCCTTAATTTTTTCCAATTCGTCTTTCATCTGCACGACCAACTTTTGAATGTTCACTTCGTTGGCCTTCGATCCGAGGGTGTTGATTTCGCGGCCCATTTCTTGCGCGATGAAGCCGAGTTTCTTTCCCGCTTGGTCGTCGTCGCAGCTTTCGTTGAAGTAGTTGCAATGCTGGCGCAGGCGCACTTTTTCCTCCGTGATGTCCAGTTTCTCAAGATAATAAATCAGTTCCTGCTCAAAGCGGTTCTCGTCGTATTGTCCGGCTGTGGTCAGTTCGGCGAGGTTCTTGGTCAGGCGTTGCTTGATGACCTCGTGGCGGCTCTTTTCGTGCGGCTCGACTTGTTCTAACAAATTGAGAATCAGCTCAACGCGATGCAAAAGGTCAATCTTCAAGGTTTGGCCTTCCTTGATGCGGAAACCATCAACCATGTCCAGAGCCAGCCCCAGCGTTTCGTTCACCTTGGCGATGAAAGCCTCGTCGTAATTCTCGGCGGGCAGGTTGAAAATGCCTGGCATACGGAAGAGGATGTTGGCCAAGTCGGTCGCGGGCGGGATGCCCGTTTGGGCTGAAATCGCCTCGATTTGCTCTTTGTAGGCTTTCACAATGTCGGGGTCGATGCGGTAGGTTTGCGCCAAATCGGTGTCGGCAACCGTAATCAGCACATCGACTTTGCCGCGTTGCAGTTTGGCGGCAATGCTGTTGCGGATGTCCAATTCGGCAAAGCGAAGCTCGTTGGGCAGCTTTACGACAAGATCCAACTGCTTGCTGTTCAGCGTCTTGATTTCGACGGTGATTTTCTTGGTGTTATAAGTTTGCTCGGCAACGCCGTAGCCAGTCATTGAACGAATCATACTATCATATTTTATTGGCGCAAAAATACGGTTTTTCTTGACGCAAAATCATCTCTTTTTCAGAAGTCCTATCATCTTGAAACTCATGTCGGTGAAGATGAGTTGCGCGTTGCCGTTGCGCTCGATGTGGCTTATGGCCTCGTCGAAAAGCTCGGCAATTTCGGCAAGGTTGGCCGGATTGATGAAAGGCGCAAACTTCGAGTTGAAGGTCTTTTCCTCGTCGGGAAGCATGACGATTTCCGCAAGGTTATTGTTGAAAAGCAATGAGTTACGGACAATGCGCAAGCCGTAGTCCAACAGTTCTTTCTGCTTTTCGCGACCTAAAGTTTTGATGTTGGCCGAAAAATCGATGAGTTCGGAATAGGCCGCTCGGAAGCAGAGGCGCATCCATTGTTGGAAAGTGGTGAAGAAAAAATTCCTGTCCTCCGATTCCATCACGAAGTGGCAGGCATTCAGCCAGTTGCCTTCAGAAATCATGGCTGCGTCGTGGGCTTGTTGCGTCGGGCAGCCGAATCGCTCAACCAAAGCCGATTGAACCTCATTTATATCAATCGCCGGAATCTTCACCAAAGCTGTCCTTGATGCTTTAGGAAGCGATAATTTCACCCGCATCTCGATGGATGATTACTATAAATGCCATACCAACCTCTCGATGGAGGAACGCGCGGCCCTAAACTATGACCATCCGAAGGCTTTCGATTGGAAATTGATGAGGGAACAGGTCAAAGCCCTAAAAAACGGCCAGGCCATAGATAAACCCATTTATGATTTCGTCACCCATGATAGATTGCCCGAAACGGAGAGGGTCGAACCTTCCAAAGTTATTGTCCTTGAAGGAATCATGGCTCTAGTCGACGCCGAGATCAGGGAAATGGGGGATATCAAAATCTTTATTAACGCCTCCCCGGAAAGACGTTTCTTACGCAGATTGCTAAGAGATTCCAATGAGAGGGGTCGCAGCTTTGAATCGATCGTCAATCAGTATTTCGCCACCGTCGCCCCGATGTATGGTGAAATCGTGGAACCAAGTAAGCAATACGCGGACATCATCGTCAACAACGACGGAGTGGAAAACCACGCGGTCGATGTCCTTGCCTCCTTGTTCCTCCAACAAATCGACCTATTCGACATGAGAACCGAAAAGATCGTTTTGGAAAAAGAAGTTTTCAATGAGGACGCTCTCGCGTCCGCTTTCACAAAAAAGGAGTAGAAAT
>ONVP01000162.1 GCA_900321315.1 uncultured Bacteroidales bacterium | reverse complement strand
GGGATGGTCGTCTGATTGCCAGCCATGACATTGCCGGCACTGTCGCCGATAAGTATCACGTCCACTCCGGCCTGGTCAACAATCTGAGCCATAGAATAGTCATACGACGTCAGCATGGCGATACGCTTGCCCTGACGCTTCATCTCTGCAAGCCGAACGGTGGTCACCTTCCGCGTATCCTCTACAATATATCCAGCCATAGTAATTGAGCGATTAAATGGATTAATTTTGCTTTATGACGTTGCAAAGGTACAACTATTATTTGATATATCACAAAAAATAAAGTACCTTTGCATACGATTCACGAGAAATAACACGCGTCCATGCAGCAAAGATTCATTGTATATAAAGCATCTGCCGGATCGGGCAAGACCTTTACCCTGGCTGTGGAATATCTGGCCCTCCTGCTTTCGCAGGCCGGAGGCGATGGATTCCGCCACATCCTGGCCGTGACATTCACGAATATGGCTACAGCCGAAATGAAAGGACGCATACTGGAGTACCTGTATCTAATCGCTCGCGGCCACGACGGGAAGATATGCCGCGAAGTGGCAAAGCACATGGACACAGACCGACCGCTCGGCGAGGCAGAAATGCAGGAGAGAGCCCAGCGCTGCCTGACGGCTATACTGCACGACTACACCTATTTCCGCGTGGAGACCATCGACTCGTTTCTCCAAAGTGTGCTGCGCAACATGGCCCACGAACTGGGACTGAACGCCAATCTGCGCGTGGAGCTGGACGACAAGCAGCTCATCGGAACCGCTGTGGACCAGATTATCGACAATCTGCGCGACGACCGAAACGACAAGGTGAAAGGATGGATCCAGAAACTGCTCAGCGCTCAGCTGGATGCTGGAAGTGCCTGGGATGTGGCCAGCACGGTGAAAGCCTTTGCCACATGCATCTTTGACGAGGCATTCCTGAACCGAAAAGCCGAGGAACGTCATGCCCTGCGCAGCGAGGAGACCCTGAACCGCTTTTTGCAATCTATGCGAGAGGCACAGGCAGAAGCCGAGCACGCAGTGACGGAGAGCGTAGGCCAGGCTCTGGCGGCATGGCAGGAAAGCGACCTGTCCGTGAGCTACAGCAGCGACTATGAGAAAATGATGCAGCGCATGTCACGCATGGAACCCATGAAGATGAGCGAGCGGATACGTACCGCCCTATACACGGACAGCGCTACAATGCTGAAGAAGGCCGATGCACAGCGCACCGACGAGGCTGAGCGACTGGCTGCCATGCTGCGAGAAGTGTGTGACGGCTACACGCATTGGTATCGCATCTGGCTCTCAGCCCGGCTGGCCATACACGACATCGACCAGCTGCGATTGCTGGGATTGCTCGAGGACACGGCAGATGCCGTCGCCGAGGAAAACAATCAATTTGCACTGAGCAAGACTCCCTCACTGCTCAGCCAGCTTATCGGTCGAGACGACGCCCCCTTCGTCTTTGAAAAGGCCGGCACCACATTCCACCATGTGATGATTGACGAGTTTCAGGATACGAGCCAGATGCAGTGGAGCAATTTCCGCGTGCTCCTCCTCGAGAACCTCTCCACACAGGGACACGACATGGTGGTGGGCGACATAAAGCAAAGCATCTATCGGTGGCGAAACGGCGACTGGCGCATCCTGCAGCACATGGAGCACGACTCGGACCTGCCCGTACGACCCAAGGTGCTTAAGCTGGATACAAACTACCGCAGCGAACAGCGCATCGTGACGTTCAACAACAACTTCTTTGCCGCAGCAGCCCAGGCATTAGACGCAATCGACCGACACGACCCCTCCATCTGCGATCTGTATGCCGACGTGGCGCAGCGATGTACAAAGCCCAAGGAAATGGGGTTCGTCCAAGCACGCCTGTTTCTGAATGCAGCAAGCAACGAGGAGAACTACTGGCGGCAAATGGCCCTGGAGATGGCCGGGCGCATTGACGAACTTAACCGCATGGGCGTGGCATCCTCGCAGATTGCCATCCTCGTCAGAGAAAAGAATGACGGTGCCGAACTCATCCGGCAGTTCCGCACCGTGGCACCACACATCATGCTGGTCAGCAACGAGTCGTACCTCTTGGAGGCAAGCACCTGTGTGCAGCTCATCATTGCGGCAATCCGTGTCCTGGCCGACCCGGCAAATCGTATCGCAGAGGCATACCTGCGCAAATATGACTGCCCCGTCCTGGACGACACACAGAAAGACCAACTGAAGACCGAACCACTCTATATGATGTGTGAAAGCCTTCACCGTCTGTTACATCTGGAACGCTTCGAGGGACAGGAAGCCTACGTGATGGCTTTCTTTGACGAAGTGCAGAATTTCTCCCGCAACACATCAGCCGACCTGAACGCATTCCTCACCGCATGGGACGATTCGCTCCACAAAGTGTCTGTACCCTGCGGCAATATTGCCGGAGTACAGGTGATTACGATACACAAGTCGAAAGGATTGGAATTCAAGGTGGTCATCTATCCCGATGCCATTACAGATTTGAGCGAGAAAACCAAGAAAAACGAACCTGCGGAGGTGTGGGTTGACCCGATGGAATTGGGATTCGAGCCAATACCGCATTTGCAAAAGGTGCTGTTTCGGTTAGACAAGAAGTCGGAAATGATGGGTGAGGCGGCTTTCAGGATGTTTCAGGACGAGGAGGAAAGCAACCGGCTCGACAACCTCAATCTGCTCTATGTGGCGTTTACGCGGGCCGTGCAAAGGCTGTATGTTATCGCCGCACAAGGAAAAAACGGCAAGCCCAATCTCATTCGGGAATTTCTTGAAACACGCATTATTAATAAGGTGGCGGAGAACGAAGATGGCATCTTGTATCGTTTCGGAAACGACAACTTCACCAATCCCGATACCCATCCAGTCAATGAGAACGGAAAAGCAGACGCAATGGATTCATTTTCATCAAATTGGTTCGAAAAAATCAGCATCGATCCGGAGCCGAGCATGTTCTGGATTTCGCCTGACGACCCGATGCAACCAAGACAAAGGGGCAATTTGGTGCACCAGGTTTTTTCCAAAATCCAGACTTTGGACGACATTGACACCGCCTTCCAACCTTTCCTTTTGGATGGAACCATAAATCGTGAAAATGCTGATATGCTGAAAGATAAACTGCAGCAAATGGCATCCCATCCTGATGTTTCAGCCGCGTTCAGCGCAAAGGCCAAAGTGAAGAACGAATGCGACATCTTGAGTAATGGCGAAATCCTCCGCCCCGACCGCTACGCGGAACTGCCCGATGTAATCTATCTGATTGATTATAAGACGGGTAAGAAAGAGAAGAAGCATCAGATTCAGCTCAAAAACTACATCTTTGCCCTACAAGGCATGGTGGAAAAGGAGATTCGTGCCTATCTGGTGTATCTTTCAGACCCAATCGAGGTGGAAAAGGTGGTGATGGATACGCTGTTTTGACGCATTGAAACTACAAAAGCCCGCCAAATTCCTCTGGCGGGCTTTTTCATGTCAAACGAAAACCTTATTTCTTGGCTTTCTTGGCAGGTGCCTTCTTTTCGGCAGCGGCTTTCTTGGCCGGAGCCTTCTTCGCCTTGGGCGCTTCAGCCTTGGGCGCGTTCTTCAGGATGTCGCACATGAAGTCCCAGAACATCTGTACGGTCGGGATTTCGCAACGCTCGTCGGGTGAGTGTACACCGCGCAGGGTGGGACCGAAGCTGATCATGTCCATGCCCGGAATCTTGTCGCCAATGAGGCCACATTCAAGGCCGGCGTGGATGGCGCGCACCTTCGGCTCTTTCTTGAAACGCTTCTTGTAGCAGTTCACTGCCACGTCCAAAATGGCGCTGTTGGGGTTGGGTGCCCAGCCCGGATAACCGTCGGTGTGCTCCACGTCGGCATCGGCGAGGCTCCACACGGCTTCCACCATATTGGCGATGTCCTGCTTCGACGACTCGATGCTGCTGCGCTGCGAGGTCTGGATGAAGAAATAGCCTTCCTTCTTCTTGCACGAGGCGAGGTTGGTCGAGGTTTCCACGAAGTTCGGGATGGTCTGCGACATGGCGATGACACCGTGCGGGCAGGCATAAAGGCCGTTCAGCAAGTTGAACTGCGACATCTCGTCGATGACCACATCAGGCTGTACCTCAGCCACTTCCACCGTGACTTTCAGTCCGGGTTCGGTCACTTGGTATTCTTGCTGGAAGTGTTTCTCCATGTCTTTCACATAGTGCTCGAAATCTTTCACGCAGTCGTTCGGGATGAAAGCCACAGCCGTAGCTTCGCGGGCGATGGCGTTGCGCAGATTGCCGCCTTGGAAATCATAGAGTTGCAGGTCGAACCAAGTGGTGGCTTGCCACAGGATGCGGGTCAGGAGTTTGTTGGCGTTGGCGAGGTTCTTGTTGATGTCGTCGCCGCTGTGGCCGCCTTTCAAACCACTCACGGTGATGCGGTAAGCGGTGCTTTCTTCAGGAGCAGGCTCCAACTCGTACCACACCTTAACGATAGTGTCCATGCCGCCTGCGCAGCCGATGAAGATTTCGCCTTCGTCCTCGCTGTCTAAGTTGAGGAGGATGCGACCGGTGAAGTCCTTCGGGTCGAGTTTCATGGCACCAGTGAGGCCGGTTTCCTCATCAACGGTGAAAATGCACTCGAGCGGACCATGCTCCACTTTCGGGTCGGCGATGACGGCCAAAGCCGCAGCCACGCCGATGCCGTCGTCAGCGCCAAGGGTGGTGCCGTTGGCATGAAGCCAATCGCCCTTGATGACAGGCTCGATGGGGTCTTTCTCGAAGTCATGCTTCTTGTCGTTGTTCTTCTCGCACACCATGTCCATGTGGGCTTGCAGGATGACGGTCTGGCGGTCTTCCATGCCTTTGGTGGCCTTGACATACTTCACTTTATGGTCTTTCGCCCATTTCTCGAGGTAAGCCACCATTTTGGCTTCCTTCTTCGACGGACGCGGCACACCAAGGATGCCGTTGAACTCTTTCCAAATGCCTTCCGGCTTGAGTTTTAAGATGTTGTCGCTCATTGTTTTTAGATTTAAAGATTTAATATTTCAAGATTTCTAATTTCAAGATTCTTTATTTGAATGTTTGGCTTTTAGCTTTTAGCCGTTAGCTATTAGCATGGTAGCAACTAAGCTAACAGCTAATGGCTAATTGCTAACAGCTTTTTCATCCTTTTAACTCCCTAATCGTCTCCATCGGATTCTCCGCCTTAAACACCGCATTCCCCGCCACCAGCACATCCGCGCCAGCTTCAAACAAAGCCTTGGCATTCTGTGTGTTCACTCCGCCATCCACTTCGATGAGGGCATGGGCGTTCTGCTTTTCAATCATTAAACGCAGTTGGCGAATCTTTTCGTATGTGCGCTCGATGAATTGTTGTCCACCAAAGCCCGGATTGACCGACATGAGAAGCACCAAGTCCAAGTCGCCGATGATGTCTTCCAGAACGGCTACGGGCGTATGCGGGTTGAGCACCACGCCAGCCTGAAGTCCAAGACTCTTGATTTGCTGCACGGCGCGATGGATGTGGTTGCAGGCCTCATAATGGAAAGTGAGGATGTCGGTGCCTGCCTTGGCGAAGGCTTCGAAGTATTTCTCGGGTTCCACAATCATCAAGTGAACATCCAAAGGCTTCTGGGCTTTCTTCTTAATCGCTTGGACGACAGGGATGCCATACGAAATGTTTGGCACGAAACGCCCATCCATCACGTCGCAGTGGAACCAGTCGGCCTCGCTTCGGTTGACCATCTCGATGTCGCGTTCCAAGTTCAGGAAGTCGGCTGACAATAGGGAAGGGGCTATCAATTTCATAGTTGTTCAGTTGTCAGTTGATAGTTATCAGTTGTAGGGGCAAAAGTAGGAAAAAAACTCTCAGCAATCGTTCCGTTGGGAAAATATTCCTATTTTTGCCACGGATTTGGTGCGCCAAGTCCGTTTTATAGAAGCGTTATGCTTGTCTCAAAGTCGGGAATGTAGGAAGTTCAAGACTTTTCAGGGCCAAAGCATAGTGACTACGTGTAAAGCGTGGACACTATACTATATTATGGCTCTGAAAAAGGTCTTTCCTACAACCTCCGACTTAGAACTAACATAGTCAGTTCCACGCTTCTTTGTATCAACCAATTTGGGGAACAAAGGATTCTCCTGTGCTTTTTGGGACTGGAAGCCGAAGTCAATTTTATGAATCAAAGGTTAAAAAACGCGATTGAGGCCTATGTCTTGCTTTTACCTGATATGTTGTATTCCAGTCCCAATGATTATTCTCGTCTTGTGCGAATTGCTTATGAGTTTGAGATTAGTGATGCGAGATTTGATGATGAATTCAAAGACTTCTTTATCCAAGCTTTATCAAATAAATTCAACAGATATGATCTCACTCTTATTGAGAATTTTTATCAAGAAAGGAAAGAGCAAATTGAGGGTTATGTTTATGTTATTGGTAGATTAAAATCTATGGATCTTTTGAAATTAGTCAATTGAGATGACCATTTGAAACACCGAAAACTTAAAGCACTGAATCGATGAAAAGAAATCTATATTTAATTCTATCATTGTTGGTAATTCCTTTTTTGACTTATTCACAAAGCAAGGATTATTTTAAAAATAAAATCCTTGAGCTGGATCCAATTGAGGGCATATATGATGCAGATATATTTAAGCAAGGGGCTAATGCGTTTCAAACTTTTCCTGAGACTTATGAAACATCAACGAAGCTTACCATTGCTCGTGTTGGTGAAAACAAGTTCAGCATTAGCGGCGGTAGACCTAATGACTATATCGAAAGAGTAGGAGAGACAAATGTTTACAATTATTGGAATCATTGGGATGCTGCTGGTTGGGTGAGAACACGCTTCTATTTGCTTAATTCTGGTCGCTCTTTTGAATGGAGATTTGAAGTTCCAGATACTCAATTGAAATCTGATTTGGGAAGAAATTACCAATATGGAATACGAGTGATGATCAGATACAACTGTGTAAAAGAGTATCCGACCACATCTATGTATTTGGAAGCTGAAGAAGAGGCAATAAGAATAGAACAAGAGCGACAGCGGCAACAAGAAATTGAAGCAGCTAAAAAAACAGAATGGTCTGGTTCAGGTTTCGCTCTCAACAATGGCTATTTCGTTACAAATTATCATGTTGTAGAAGATGCAAATATTATTACTGTAAAAGGTGTCAAAGGAGATTTCAATACCGCTTTTGATGCAGAAATCGTAGCAACTGACAAGTATAACGATTTAGCATTGTTGAAAATAAACGATAGTCGTTTTACTGGCTTTGGCAGTATTCCATATAAACTGAAGACCAATACATCTGATGTTGGAGAAGAGATTTTTGTTCTTGGATATCCATTAACAAGTACTATGGGTGATGAAATTAAGCTCACCACGGGCGTAATAAGTTCCAAAACAGGTTTTCAAGGTGATGTGTCTCTCTATCAGATTTCTGCTCCAGTCCAACCTGGCAACAGCGGCGGTCCATTGTTCGACAGCAAAGGAAACCTAATTGGTATTGTTAGTTCAAAGCACATGGGTGCAGAGAATGTGGGATATGCAATCAAAACATCATATTTGATGAATTTGGTTGAAAGTGCAGTCACTTCTTCGGTAATTCCAGGAAACAATTCTATTTCAGGACTACCACTGACTGAAAAAGTAAAGTCGGTGAAGGATTTTGTGTTTTTTATTGAGTGTTCTAAAGATTAGTTGGGTGTCATACAATTTACTGAATTTCAGTAATTTTCAATATTAGGCAAGGCGCAGTTTGGCTCTGGTGACCTTATAGGTGACCATACCCATAGATTGAAAGGGTGTAACTTTTTTTATGCTCCCTCCCCGTTCGGGCAGATTTGCAATCCATCCGTAGCCGAGTATCAAGATTTGTAATCCTTCAAAGGCAAATTTGGAAGATGCGGTATTTTCGGGAAAAAGTGGCTGTGTTTCGGAATGAATCCCATTTATAGTGCTAAAATTTCAAAAATTCTCCCTATAACAGTGCTTTTTTTATCAAAAATCTCCCTATATGAGGGATTTTTATTATTTTTGCCCCAAAATAAGGAGGAAATATGATTGACAACACTTTGATTGCCTATATGGAGGAGATGCTGCGCCAAACGCCGACGGACTTCGTGCGCTATATGGCCGACCAGATTGATTGGAGCAGTCGTTTGGTCGGTATTGTTGGGCCGCGCGGTGTGGGCAAATCAACCATGCTGCTGCAACGCCTCAAGGCGCATCGAAAGGATGGGTTTTGGCTTTATGTTTCGGCTGACCATACTTATTTCGCCAACCATAGTCTTGTGGATTTGGCTGACGACTTCGTGAAAGAGGGCGGCACTCATCTCTATATTGACGAGGCGCACAAATACCGCAATTGGTCGCGCGAGTTGAAGCAGATTTACGATGTGCATACCGATTTGCATGTTGTTTTTACAGGTTCTTCCGTGCTCGATATTACAAAAGGTGAGGCCGACCTCAGCCGCCGTGCCTTGATGTATTCCATGCAGGGATTGTCTTTTCGGGAGTATCTTGAACTGTTCCATAGTGTGAAGTCGGAAACATATTCCTTGAAGGAAATAATTTCGCATAAGGTTGAACTGCCTGTTCCGCATCCCTTGCCTTTGTTCCGTGAGTATTTGTCTTTCGGTTACTATCCGTTTGCCAAGGAAAGTGGATTCGCCATCAGGATGGAGCAGATTATTTCGCAGACAATTGACTCTGATATTCCGCAATACGCTGATATGTTGGCTTCCACAGCGCGAAAACTGAAACAGATGCTTGCGGTGATTGCGGAATTGGCACCTTACAAACCCAATGCCGATAGCCTCGCCGCTGAGTTGCATGTCAGTAAGAACAATGTGCCTGATTATTTGGTTTATCTCGAAAAGGCGGGGATGATTGGCTTGCTGCGCGACGATACTGGTGGTTTGCGTGGCTTGGGTAAAGTGGAAAAGGTCTATGTCGATAATCCGAGTTTGATGACGGTTTTGGCTAATGGGAGGCCCGAGGTGGGCAACCTGCGTGAGACGTTTTTCTACAATCAGATGCGAGTGATGCACAAGGTGCTTGCATCAAGAGAATCGGATTTCGTTGTCGGCGATTACACTTTTGAAGTTGGTGGGCGCAAGAAAGGGAAGAAGCAAATCCAAGACATTCCGAATGGCATCGTTGTAAAAGACGACATTGAATTCGGCCACGGCATCATCATTCCACTTTGGCATTTCGGTTTGACTTACTGAACTTTGAGGCATCAAAAAAGCCCCTCAATTTTTTTTGAGAGGCTTTTTCAATTTTTTAACCGAGATAACTCTTCAGGATCTTGCTGCGGCTGGTGTGTTTCAACCGGCGTATGGCCTTTTCCTTGATCTGGCGCACGCGCTCGCGCGTCAGGTCGAATTTCTCTCCAATCTCCTCCAAGGTCATCGGGTGGCTGCCGCTCAGCCCGAAATACATGCGGACGACATCCTGCTCCCGCTGCGTCAGGGTGGAGATGGCACGGTCAATTTCTTTGCGCAACGACTCATACAGAAGTTCGGTCTCGGGCGTCGGGGCTTCCTCGCTTTTCAGCACGTCGTACATGGTGTTGTCCTCATCCTGCACGAGTGGCGCGTCCATCGAGATGTGGCGACCGGCGTTCTTCATCGACTCCTTCACCTCCTGCTCCGTGATCTCTAAAACTTCGGCAATCTCCTCTGCATTGGGTTCGCGCTCAAATTCTTGCTCTAACTTGGCGTAAGTCTTGTTGATTTTGTTGATGGAACCGATTTTGTTCAGAGGGAGTCGGACAATGCGCGATTGTTCGGCCAAAGCCTGAAGGATGGACTGACGAATCCACCACACGGCGTAGGAGATGAACTTGAAACCTCTGGTTTCGTCGAAACGTTGTGCGGCTTTGATCAGACCCAAGTTGCCTTCGTTGATTAAGTCGGGAAGACTGAGGCCTTGGTTCTGATACTGTTTTGCTACGGAGACTACAAAGCGCAAGTTGGCCTTGGTGAGTTTTTCCAATGCGATCTTGTCGCCTTGCTTGATACGTTGGGCCAATTCGACCTCTTCTTCAGCCGAAATCAGCTCAACCTTACCAATCTCTTGCAGGTACTTGTCCAAGGAAGCGGTTTCCCTATTCGTTACCTGCTTCGTAATCTTTAACTGCCTCATTTACCGTTTGT
>ONVP01000119.1 GCA_900321315.1 uncultured Bacteroidales bacterium | reverse complement strand
TCCCCGAAGGCAGAGCCTTTCAAGCAGTGGATGGCACAAGTGGCGGCAAAGCGCATCGACCAGATGCAAGATCCCGAACTCTCCATCGAACAGGCCGTGGCCGATTATCGCAGACTGGGTTATTCAGAGGCATGGATCAACCAGCGGATAAAGTCGATAGAGGTAAGAAAGCACTTGACCGATGAGTGGAAACGCGCTGGATTGGAGGAAGGTGTGCAGTTCGCCTCGCTGACCGATATCATCTATCGCCAGTGGAGCGGTCTTTCCGCCAAGGAATACAAGCAATTGAAAGGCTTGAAGAAAGAGAACCTGCGTGACAACATGACTGACCTTGAGATTGCCATCAATATGCTTGCGGAGGCCACTACGACACAGATTTCCAGAAACGAAAACCCGAGAGGAATGGCCGAAAGTGCAGGCATCGCCCGCCGAGGCGGTGCTGTGGCGAACGATGCCCGCAAAGCAGTGGAGAGAGAAACAGGGCAGTCGGTGGTCTCGCCATTGAACGCCAAACAGATTGCACAGGGAGAGGAGGAATTGCTGTTGGAAGGTGGCGAGAAATAAAAAAATGTGTATCTTTGCAAACGAATTCAATTCAAAAACGATGAATACGACAGTTGATATAGAGGAAGAAATGGATGTCGCTACAATTCAAGACGACTTGACTCCAGAACAGAGAGCCCGTTGGGAAGCTATCATTGAGCAAGATTTGCGTGATATTGCAGAAGGTAAACCGAAAAAGTACCTCACACTCGATGAGTTTGAGAAGAAATTGATTGACGCTGTACACAAAATTTATGCGTAAGTGCACCGTAATAGTAACGGACAACGTAGAGGATTACTTCGTTGATTTGATGCGCTTTGTTGCATCGAAATATACTATGGATTCAGCCATACGGTATGCCAAACGCATACGGATGGAAATTGAGGAATTGTCTTATCTTGCTGATGTCTTACCAAAAAGCAAATACGAACTACCCAAACTCTATCATCCCGAAGCCAAAACCTTTGTGATTGGAAACAAGAAACTAACTGTGATATTCCACATTGACGGCGATTATGTGATTGTTGACAAGATACTGCCGTCGGCGTTGATAACATACTGAAAGTTCGCCGCGCCTATGCGGTAATACAAATATAATATTGAAATTAAAATATTGAAATACAAAAAGATATAAATAAACTAATATAGTAATAATCATAGCGTTTGCTATTTGTTCCGACCTGTCTGAAACGTAGGAAATTTCAAGCTGGATTTTGAGGAAGTCAAAAGTAAACGTTCGCTGTTAGAGGCGAGCGTTTCGTCTATCCTCAAAAGGTAATTCCTACGGCCGCAGACAGGAGACGAGATTGTTCGCCTCCTTTTTTGTTTGGTCGTTGGGAATTGAGGAATCGGTAGCATATCGCTTAAAACAAATAGCAATATGATACATCCATTAGCAGATTGTAAAAACAGGAGCGTACCTGAAAACACAAACATTTGGCAATTTTGCGTAGTGTTTGAGCATTGCACAATTGGTGAAAACTGTAACATTTGTGCAGGTTGTTTGATTGAAAATGACGTGCGAATAGGTAATAATGTTACCGTAAAATCAGGTGTCCAACTATGGGATGGCTTGGAAATTGAGGATAATGTGTTCATTGGCCCCAATGTCACTTTTACCAATGACCTGTACCCGCGTTCAAAACAGTATCCAGAGAAGTTCGAGAGAACAATTATTCGAAAAGGGGCTTCGATTGGAGCAAATTCCACGATTGTGGCCGGAATAACCATTGGTGAAAATGCCATGATCGGTGCAGGTAGTGTGATAACAAAAGATGTCCCTGCTAATACACTTTGGTATGGCGAACACGCTGTGGAAAGAAAAAAGATAGTCGGTATAAAACGCGCCAAATAACTAAGCGCACGGTTGTTTAGTCGTATAATTCAATAAACTCATAAGAATTCCCCATAGTCTCCAAGAACTTAATAAAAGCCTCTTGGCTAATGATAATCGTCCCAGTGTTGTCATTGGGATGGAAACTTAAAACGGGGAGCGTTTTGGAGGTTCTTGTCGATGAAGGACTGATAGTTTTCCTTGAAAAATTGAAACTTATAGGTTGCGGCATTGGAATTTTTGTATTATTTTTGCACCGTAATTCAAATTCATTGGGGAAATGACTTTTGACAAAATACTAGAAGATGGTCGCCTGTGGGCTGTCCGTTATAATAATGACAAAGACAATGCGCTCAGAAAAGTGTTGTCGCAATGGGCTGATGCTGAATGGCTTGCCGATTTCTTTATGCAAAACTTCGATGACTTGATTTCCTATTTCAGGATAACCAACATCGAGGATGCCATATATCAAACCATGGAAGAAAGGGATGATCTGGCCTGCATCATCATGGACATTTCGCCAGAGGCAAATCTTGACCATTTTTTCCGCCCACTCGACAACAATCAGACTGGCGAGATGCTTCTTGAGAAGGATAAAGGCCGTCCTCACCGCAGAAGTTGGCTCCGCTTGTATGCCATCAAACTTAATGTCGGCATATATATTATCACAGGAGGTGCCATCAAATTAACACGCACTATGCAAGAACGCGAACACACTTTGCAGGAGTTGGAAAGAATGGAAAAAGTCAGGAACTTTTTAATTTGTGAGGGCGTTTTTGACGAAGACAGTTTTAACGATTATCAAAAGGAGGTAGAACCATGACACAAGAAGAAGCCATTGCTCGTTTGAGCCGCTATCAATCGCCTACACCATCAAAATGGCGTGAAGAAGAGGAGCAACGTCGCCAAGCCAAGATTGAAGGTTGGCTGCAATATTCCCGTAGAATAGCCATCAAAATCGCCCTTGCGATGAAACAACAGAATCTGTCAAGACAGGACGTAGCTGATCGCATGGGATGTTCGCCGCAATATGTTTCGCGATTGTTGAAAGGTGAGGAAAACCTCTCGTTGGAAACTATTTGCAAGTTGGAGGAAGCACTAAATATTTCCATCCTCCAATATGAATTTGCATAAAACCTTGAAGGTTTCGCTCAATCATACAACTCCACAAACTCATAAGTATTCCCCATAGCGTTAAGGAACTTAATAAAATCCTCCTGGCTAATAATAATCGTTCCAGTATTGTCATTGGGATGGAAACTTAAACGGGGAGCGTTTTGGAGGTTCTTGTCGATGAAGAGGTGGATGTGGTGCTCGGTGTCGTTGACGAGGCCGAAAGGGGAGATGTTGAAAAAAGTGATAAAAAATCACTACATAGCATCCAATATCTAGAAAATGTGTATTTTTGCATCGGTTTTGCTCCCATCTTGCGGCGACTAAACATAACCGCATGATGCGTAGGCCAAACGCAGTACTAACCTGCCTTGGTTCACCGAGACGAATTACGGGTGAGAAATCACCCGTTTTTTATTTGTTTCCATCCTGTCAATAGCCAGTTTACCTTGTCACCGTGCCAATTCTGCGAGATAACGGCCTCAAAACCATCTTTTTGCAGGTGAACGCATTGCTTCGCTGGTATGGTCTTCGTTATTGTTCCGTAAACGATGACATCCATCAGTTTGCGAGCCACTTCCAAGCCGGTTTCAGGAAATGCTATCGGGTTGGCAGTGTGTTCATAATCGCGTTTGGCGATGATATGCGAAACGCCGAAACCTTTTTTGAAGCCATTGGTTGGTGAGCCGGGATTGCCGTATTTGAGGCAGACTGGCCCAAGAGCGCAGAAAAAGGCATCGTCAATATCTGTTTGTGTCTTCACTACTTTATTCAATGCGGCAAGGGCTTTTCTCAATTCAATTCTTTTATCCATTTATCGTATTTTGGATTGCAATAATAACGTAATAGTTGGTTCTTGTCGTACTTGGAGTATCAATCATACAATTCAATGAACTCATAAGAATTCCCCATAGCGTCAAGGAACTTAATAAAATCCTCCTGACTAATAATAATCGTCCCAGTGTTGTCATTGGGATGGAAACTTAAACGGGGCGCGTTTTGAAGGTTCTTGTCGATGAAAAGGTGGATGTGGTGCTCGGTGTCGTTGACGAGGCCGAAAGGGGAGACGCTGCCCGGTTTCAGGCCGAGGTGTTTCTCCATGCGAGCCTCCGAGGCGAAGGTCAGCTTGCCTTGGTGCAGGCGCTGCTCCAAGTCGTGGATGTCCATCTGGTGCATGCACTCAAAGATGACCAGGTAATGCTTGTTGCCCTTGTGGTTCCTGAAAAACAGGTTCTTGCAGTGCGTGGCTTCGAACTTGCCCCAATAGGCCAGCGACTCCTCAATGGAGCCCAACGGCGGGTGGAACTTGATGTCGAACTCGATGCCAAGGCCGATCAGCGTATCGACAACCTTCTGCTGTCGTTCACTTAAAGGATGGTTTATTTCGGTTGATTTCATATTTTTTCTTTTTCACAAAACCTACAAAACTTGCAAAACCCTTGTGGTAGTTGTGGAAAGCACGCCAACCGGCTGCTTTCCAGCGACGACACGGTTGTGGAGTCGCTTCGCTTTAAAAATGTTTTGTCGGTTTTGATGGTTTTGTGACATATTATAACTTACTCTTTAACGCTTTTCCTGTATATGATTGTTTGCATTTGACCAAGTCCTCGGGTGTGCCTTCAAAGACGATCTCGCCGCCCTTGTTGCCGCTCTCGGGACCCATGTCGATGACCCAGTCCGCCGACTTGATGACCTCCATGTTGTGCTCGATGATGATGACGCTGTGACCGTTGGCAATCAGCGCGTTGAACGACTCCAATAGTTTGTTCACATCGTGGAAATGCAGACCCGTAGTCGGCTCATCGAAGATAAACAAAGTGGGCTTCTCGACCTGTCCTTTGACGAGGAAAGTGGCCAACTTCACACGCTGCGCCTCGCCGCCGGAGAGCGAACTCGCCGACTGTCCAAGCATCAGGTAGCCCAGTCCGACGTCACGCAAGGGTTTCAACCGAGAGAGGATGCGCTTCACGATGGCGGTGTCGCGTTCAGAGGAGCCTTCGAAGAAGTCGATGGCCTCGTCGATGCTCATGTTGAGGATGTCGGAGACATTCTTGCCGTCGTATTTGATTTCCAGCACCTCTTCCTTGAAGCGTGTGCCGTGGCAGGCCTCGCAAGGCAGATAGACATCGGCCATGAACTGCATCTCGATCTTCACGACACCCTCTCCCTCGCATTCTTCGCAGCGACCACCCGGCACGTTGAACGAGAAGAAGGCGGGCTTCACGCCACGCAATTTGGCCAGTTTCTGCTCCGAGAACAACTGTCTGATCTCGTCGTAGGCCTTCATGTAAGTCGCTGGGTTGGAGCGCGATGACTTGCCGATGGGGTTCTGGTCAATGAACTCCACGGCTTGGATGAGGCGCAGGTCGCCTTCCAAGGCACCGTAGCTGCCGCATTTCTCGGCGTTCTCGCCCAGATGCCGTTTCATGGCGGGGTAGAGCACATCCTTCACCAAGGTCGATTTGCCCGATCCGCTCACGCCCGTGATGACGGTCATCATGTTGAGCGGGAAGCGCACGGTGAGGTTCTTGAGGTTGTTCTGCGTCGCGCCTTTGATGACGATGGCGTTGGCACTCTTGCGTCGGCGGGTGGGCACGGGGATGCTCATCTTGCCCGTGAGGTATTGCGTGGTGAGGCTTTTCTCGCAATGGACGAGGTCCTTGATGTCGCCCTCAAACACGACTTCACCGCCAAAGGCACCTGCCATCGGCCCGATGTCGATGATGTAGTCGGCGGCACGGATGATCTCCTCGTCGTGTTCCACCACGATGACGGTATTGCCGATGTCGCGCAGGCGTTTCAGCACCTTGATGAGTTGCTCGGTGTCGCGGGAATGCAGGCCGATGCTAGGCTCGTCCAAGATATAGGTGGAGCCGACCAGGCTGCTGCCCAACGAGGTCGCCAGATTGATGCGCTGCGACTCGCCGCCCGAGAGCGTGTTGGAGAGGCGGTTCAGGGTGAGGTAACCCAGTCCCACCTCGATGATGAAGTCTAGGCGGTTGTTGATCTCCACCAGTAGGCGCGAGGCGATCTTGCTGTCGGTCTCGTCGAGTTTCAGGTGGTCGAAGAAGACTTTCAACTCATCCAAGGGCATCATCACCAAGTCGGTGATGCTCTTGCCGCCGACCTTCACGTATTGTGCCGCCCTACGCAGGCGTGTGCCGTGGCACTCGGGGCAGACCGTCTTGCCACGATAGCGCGACAGCATCACGCGGTATTGTATCTTATAGGACTGGCTTTCAACGTAGTTAAAGAAATCAACGATACCTTCAAAGTACTGGTTACCAGTCCAAAGCAGGCTTTTCTGTTCCTCGGTCAGCTCGTAGAACGGCTTGAAGATGGGGATGCCCACCTTGTCGGCCACACGGACGAGGGCGTCTTTCCACTCGCTCATCTTGTCGCCGCGCCAGCAGGCAATGGCATTCTCGTAGATCGACAGGCTCTTGTTGGGCACCACTAAGTCGGGGTCGATGCCGATGACGCTGCCGAAACCTTGACAGGTGGGGCAGGCCCCGTAGG
>ONVP01000116.1 GCA_900321315.1 uncultured Bacteroidales bacterium | reverse complement strand
TAGGTAATTTACAGAAATATCATGCTTAAACCACTGAAATGGTGGTTGGTATCGGCGAAGTGAGCGGCTGCCTTCTAAGATAGATTTACAAAGCACTTCTCAATAATTCAATACCTCAATGTCGCTGCCCGAACTGAAGATGATGTATTTGCGACCATAAATGCTGATGATTTCGTAATCGGCATTACGGGCAGCGCCAGACAACATGACTTCAAAAGATTTTTCCGCTTCGGGAAGTTTTAGCGTGTTTTTCTCGTTTTCGGCATGTGCCTTGGCAAATAGCCCGTTGAAAGACAGACCGAGGATGAAACCAAGAGCCATAAAAGCAACAAACAGCAAGTATTTGTGGTTATTTTTCATAATTGTGTCAGATTGCAAATTCCTTTGTCATTTTCTCTGCATGTGCCCAAAGGCCGATGCTGAACAGCTCTCTTGCGAATGGTCGCTTTTCAATCGGTGTGTATTGTTTGATGTGTTGCGAGAACAACACGAAACTTCCTTTGAGGTTGGTTTCTTTGATTTCGGGGGCAATTCTTTTGTTGCTGTTCAAAAGTCCAGTGATTCTGAACAATTCGCCACAGTTCATGTTTTGGATGAACTCGAATTTGTAGCCCATCCACACCCAACCCTTTTCTTCGAAAAGCTTGCCGAAATAAGCCCACGATTCTTTGTTTTTCACGATGATAAGCCTTGGCTGGATGACCTCTTCGATGATGTGTTGCGTGAGATTCAGTTGGTCAACCGTGAAGCGGATGCCATTTGGGTTGGGAAGAATCTGTTTTTGCATAAACTCCTGATTTTGTTCGCGGAAATAGAACAAATCGGCGTAAGCGGCTTCACCTCGAATGTCAATATTGTATTCGTCCTCATACATCATTTTCTTGACGGGTGAGAAGTAGTTGTCATGCGTGTTGTCGTAAAAATCCACTTTGAAACTTGTGTTGCCCATGTGGTCTTGCCCATCTCTGAATGAAGGATTGAAGCCTATTATCAGGTAAGGTTTCCTTTCGGTGTTTTCGGCAAAGCAATAGCCTCGCCAAACTTGGAACGGCAGTGATTTGATGTAATCCTGCGACCAAATTTCATCCAATCGTTGTTTGATATTCATGTCTAATGTATTTGTTTTGTGTTAGTTTCTATGTTTTAGTTTATTCGAAAGCTGACGCAATCATACCTGCTAGTGCTATCCCTACCATTAAAAGCAGTATTATATACAGTTTCATGTGTTTTCTCCATCTTTTGCTGCGCTTTGCTTTTTTGTATGCTTTCTTGTAGTATTTGAGAAGCGGCTCGTTGGGGTCAATAGCTTTTAATCGAATCAAGGCCTGCTTGTATTTTTCCATCAACGCATCGTTGAATTTATTTCTTATTTTAGCCTCATCGTCATCTTCAAGGTCATGGTACTTGTTTGCCGACAGTTGGACAGAGAGTTCTGATAGTTGTTCCAACAGGTTGTCTTTATCGGTCGATAATCTATAGGCTGCAACCTTATCTATATTCTCTAAAACAGCCGCATCAACAGCATATAATTGTTCGTTATCTTTTCGTTGCTGTTCCCTTTCGGTTTTGATTTTCGCTTTTTCGGTTACAATCTTATGTGGCGTTGACCATTTGTCGCCAAACAAGAAATTGCTTACAAGTTTGCCCGTGTTTTTCCCAACTTCACGCTTAAATGATTTGCCAAAGATGCCGTCGTCGCTCATGCTAAGTGTTGTTTTGTCCATTAGTTCCAAAAGGATGATTACACAAAAAAGAAGCGTGGAACTGTATGCCACATTCCTAAGTCGAAGGTCCTGAGAATACCCAAATAATACAAATATGGCTTTTGAATAGCAGCCCACGCCAAATGCGTAGCCACTATGCCATCTTCGTATTATTTGAAGTCAATGAATTTCTCAGGTTCTCGACTTACAAGACAAGCATAACGCTTCTATATGACGGACTTGGCTCGCCAAATCCATCGGCAAAAATAAGAAAAAGGTATGAAACGGAAAGGAAAAATGGAGTTTTTTTGTTAGCAGCGTCGGTTCAACTCATCCAAAAACATAGTTAGCGCAGTAGTTCGAGGCTTAATTGGTGCGCTAACCTATCCAAAAAATGGGGTTAGCGCACTAATAAATTTCAAAAGTTGTTTGTAATTGCAAAAATGTGTCCACGAAGCATAATTTTTAGGTTTTCGTAGACACTTTTTATACTCAAAATGTGTCCACGAAAATGATGAAAAGTCATTTCGTGGACACATTAATCCTCTTTGAAAAGGTCATCCATCGTCATAACCGACTGAAAACGACTGGAATATTTGCCTCTGACAAGGCCGTATGTGGTCACCAATGACAAATGAACTGATTTCTTGCAGGAAGTGTCTTCGATAAAACGTTCCACTTTGCGGCGAAGTTCGGCATCATAGTCCTTGTCGATGGAAAACTCATCGGAAACGAACTTCATCTCACAAAGGTTGACCACACGGTCGCTGCGGTCGAACAGCAAGTCCACCTGCGCCGTGCCCGCCTTGCTACGCCAAAGAGCTGCCACCGCGTCAACAGCACCAAAGCCCAACGCCTTCTTGATTTGCGCCTCGTGGAGCAAGCACACCTCCTCGAAAGCCAAACCGCGCCAAGTGTTCAATTCGGGCGTACGGATGTTTTTTGTCCAAAAGCCTTGACGAGGCTGTTTCTTCCCGTCGAGGAAAGCCAAATGGAACAGCGAAAGCCTGTCCGCCAATTTGTAATAGACATTCCGCGCACTGCCGCCATAATAAGTGTAAGAAGTAACGAAATCGCTTTTCTCCAACGACTGCAACATTTTGGAAATCCGTCCATTATAGGCAATCGAAGTCCTTTCCGCGATTTCCTTTCGCGTGAAACCGCCGCGTTTGGTGGCCAACAGCCGCACGATTTCAATGTATTTCTCGGAATTGGAGTACAAGGAATCATAGAGCCGCTCAAACTCTTTTTGCAGCCGAGCGTTTTTGGCAAAAAACAGATTGTCAATGTTTTCCGCGAGGCTGTTTTCGGGCTTGAGATAATTGAGGTAATACGGGATGCCGCCAAACACCATATAGCTTTGCAGTTGGTCATATCGGTCCATACTGATGCCCCGCGACTCATAAAACTGCTCACATTCAGCCAGATTGAACGGCGAAAGGTGCATTTCGTATGTGAGTCGGCCATAAAGTCCACCAGTGTTGTTGATGATTTTGTCGTTCATCCACGAGGCCGCCGAGCCGCAAACGATGAGCATCAGGTCGGTGCGGCCCGCCCCCCAACTGTTCCAAAAATGCTCAAGCGCCGACACGAACCCCGACCGCCCCGAGTCCATCCAAGGCAATTCGTCGATAAATACCACTTTGCGCCCAGTTTCGTCTCGTTGTTCCAACATCTCGCGGAGGCAGGCGAAAGCCCCAAACCAGTCATTAGGCATCTCGTCCCAATCGCCGCCAAATTGCTGTATACTTGAGCAAAACGCTCGCAATTGTTCCCTTTTCAAGTCCTTTTTCTTGCCCTGAAAGTCGGCGGGCGAAATGGCTGTATGATAGAACGCGAAACGCCCCGAGAAATGCTCGCGGACGAGGAATGTCTTCCCCACACGCCGACGGCCATAAACCGCGACAAACTCAGGCCTTCCCGATTCGTAAAGCCTGTCAAGTTCCTTTCTTTCTGATTTTCTGCCGATAATGTCTTGCATAACACATTGTTTTTATGCCGCAAAGATACACATTTCTTCATTTCGTGGACACAAAACAAATAAAAAAGTGTCCACAAAATGACAATTTTATGCTTTCGTGGACATATTTTATATTTAAAAAGTGTCCATAAAATAAGCTAAAACCATTTCCGTGGACACATTTTCACCGAATTACAAAACAAAAACTGCGTTTTCCTATAAAATTCAGCCTTAAAAAACTGCATTTTCCTATAATAATCGCCCTCTAAAACTGCGTTTTCCTATAAATTTAGGGGTGAAAAAACTGCGTTTTCCGATGAAACGAGAAAATTTGCCTTCCTATTCCATAAAAACCGTATCTTTGTCGTCTATCAGCATCTTAAATTTTAAATCTTGAATCTTTAAATCACAAGAATATGAAATACAACCGAGTATTACTGAAACTCAGCGGCGAGGCCCTGATGGGCAGCCAGCAATACGGCATCGACCCGCAACGTTTGGCCGACTATGCCGACGAAATCATCGAAGCGGCAAAGGCTGGCGTGCAAATCGGCATCGTCATCGGCGGCGGCAACATCTATCGCGGTCTGCAAGGTGCCTCGAAGGGCATGGACCGCATCCAAGGCGATTACATGGGTATGCTCGCCACCGTCATCAATTCGATGGCCATGCAATCCACTTTGCAGAGCAAGGGACAGAAAGCCACGCTTTTGGCAGGCCTTTACATCGACCGCATCGCCGACACGATGAGCAGCGCGAAGGCCATCCGCCTGCTTGAGGAAGGCCATATCGTGGTGATGGGCGCCGGCACGGGCAATCCCTTCTTCACCACCGACACGGGCTCCGCTCTCCGCGCCGTGGAAATCAAGGCCGACATCATCCTGAAAGGCACCCGCGTGGACGGCATCTACACCGCCGACCCCGAAAAAGACCCGACGGCGACCAAGTTCGAGCACATCACCTACGACGAGGCTTATCAACGCAACCTGAAGGTGATGGACATGACCGCCTTCACCATGTGCAAGGAAAACGACATGCCGATGTACGTCTTCGACATGAACACGCGCGGCAACCTGATGAAGGTGTTGCGCGGTGAGAACATCGGAACGCTGGTGACGAAATGAGAACCCGCAAAAACCACCTGCGCAAGACACACAATTCGTCAGACAAACGGCTGGATTACATCCTGTTGGGTGTCATCCTCGCCGTGGCTGCCGTATTGCGTTTGTGGAAACTCGGCCAAGTGCCTTTCATGCACGACGAGTTCAGTGCTCTGCTGCGTACCCGTTTCGACAATTTCCACGACTTCATCCAGCAGGGCATCATGCCCGACAGCCACCCTATCGGGGTGCAGCTGTTCCTTTGGCTTTGGGTGAAACTTTTCGACTGGAGCGAGTTTTGGGTCAAGCTGCCTTTTGTGTTGATGGGCATCGGCTCCATATACCTTATATATAATATAGGGCGACAGTGGTTCAACCGCAAGGTCGGCTTGTTTTCGGCGGCGTTTTTTGCCGTCAGCCAGTTCACCGTTTTTTACAGCCAATTGGCGCGGCCTTATTCGGCGGGACTTTTCTTTGTCCTGCTAATGACGTGGTTTTGGCACAAAGTCGTGTTTGAAACGAAAACGCCATCCGTCGGCATTTACATCGGCTTCGCGCTTTCGGCATGGGCTTGCTCGTTGATACAATATTTCTCCATCGCGCAAGCGGGACTAATCTTTCTCACGGGCTTGCTTTTCCTACCGAAAGAACGTCGCAAAGCATATTGGATCAGCGGTTTAGGGGCGCTGGCATTGTTTGCCCCTACCCTGCCCATTTTTTACCAACAACTCTTTGTCAGCGGCAGCATCGGCGGTTGGCTGAGTGCGCCAAAAACCTCCTTCCTCTATGATTTTCTGCAATATACGATGAACTACGACATGCTGTTCATGTTTGCCGTGGGCATCATCATCCTTTTGCCTATCATCCTCGGCAAACGCGACAAAAGCAGAAACCCTTTGCGTTGGGCAGGCATCGCGTGGTTTGTCATCATTTTCGGCCTCGCTTTCGGCTATTCCCTGCTCCGCGAGCCGATTTTGCAGCATAGTACATTGATTTTCAGCTATCCTTCCCTCATCATCGTGGCGTTTTCGCTGTTCAAGAACCGTACACTTTCGCCGTGGCAAACCGCTTTGGTCGTGGCAGTGATTCTGTTTGTGGGAACAAGTTCGCTCATCATGACGCGCCGCCATTACGACTTGATGTATCACCAAGGTTTCGACCAGATTGCCGTTGAGATTCAGAAAGATAGAAACCAATTCGGCGACAAAATCCAATTCGCCACGCGCACCGAAATCGGCGAGGCAGCGCAGTTCTACCAAAGCCAAATCGATGTGAAAGACCGCATCGTTTTCAACCGATACAGCAATCTCGGCGAATTCAACCAATGGCTCAGTGAGCACAAGGAAACGCCCATGCTCGGCTTCGGCTGGACCGATTATGTCAATCCTGTTTGGGAAGTCACTGCCGTGGGAAATTATCCTTACTTGGTGAAGCAAAAGGATTGGTTTACATCACGTTATCTTACCCTGAGCCAAACGCCGACCGAAAACAGCCAATATGTCCTCCACACGCTTGACGACGAGCCTTATCCATTCGCCAAAGGCCAGGAATGGGGCCGCGCAAGCACTTTTTCTTGTGACTCGTTGCCCGACGACATGGAAATCTTGGGCATTGTGGCACACATCCACAACGAAACGGAAATCAGCAATTGCATGGTTGTCATTGAGATATATGGTGCTGAAACGGACTCTTTTGTTTTTTGGCACAGTTCCTTGCCCGAGGACGGGCATTTTGCAGCAGGCGACAATGTGGTTGCCGATGCCATCATCTTCGGCAACGGCCTTTCGCTGAACGGAAAAACTGTCAGAACCTACCTTTGGAATCAA
>ONVP01000109.1 GCA_900321315.1 uncultured Bacteroidales bacterium | reverse complement strand
TGGGCATTTGGGTCAAGGTGTTTTTCACCTCGTTTCAGCTTTCCGAATCGACCTTGACGGCGTATATGTTGGCCTTGTTTGCCATGACCGCCGTGGCAGTCTTCGTGCTGAAAAGCCAGCGCGTGGTTTGGCTTTTTGGCGCGGTGATGGCGTTTTATCTCTTCGTTGCGGGATTCGCTTTGGCGCGTTTTCACGAAGCCTCGGTGCAAAAGGACTATTACCGCAATTGCGAGGCAGGTGCAAAGTATTATGTGGCAAGGGTTTGCGATTGTCCCTCCGATCGTGGCAACAACGTCAAGACGCAGTTGCAGCTGCAGTTTCAGTTTGGAGATACAATGCCGTCGCAAGCGGTGTCGGGGCGCGTGATGGCCTATTTCAGGAAATCCGATCAGGAGTTGGAGCTTCGCTATGGCGACTTGGTGGCCATCCCCGCGCCCGTCGGCGAGGTGCAGCCGCCCAAAAACCCGGAGGAGTTCGACTATCGGGCTTATTTGGCGCGGCGTGGCGTGACGGGGCAGGTGTTTCTCAAGGAACAGGATTGGATCGACTTGCAGACAAATGACGCCAATCCGCTGTTTGCCTTCTCCTATCGCTTTCGCAACCGTTTGATTGCCTCGCTCCGCCATTGCGGACTGGAAGGCCACGAGTTGGGCGTGGCGGCGGCCATCCTGCTGGGCTACGACGATTTTCTTGAAGACGAGATGCGCCAAAAATATGTCGCCACCGGCTCCATGCACATCCTCTGCGTGTCGGGTATGCATGTGGGCATCATTTATTTGCTGGCCTCGTTCCTGCTTGGTTTCCTGTATCGTAAGAAATGGCATAAAACGCTGAAAAACATACTGTTGATGCTCCTGATATGGTATTATGCCCTCATTGCAGGACTGTCACCATCCATACTCCGTGCCTCCATGATGCTCAGTTTTGTCATCGTCGGCGAGCTGATACATCGCAAAGGCTTTGTAATCAACTCGATAGCGGCCTCAGCCTTCATCCTTTTGTGCGTCAATCCCTACAACTTGTTCGACATCGGATTCCAACTTTCCTATGCAGCAGTCATAGGAATCGTGGTACTGCAAGACCCTGTTTTTCATCTTATTTACTTGAGAAACAAGTTGTTGGAAAAGGTTTGGCAAATCACGTCGGTGGCAATAGCGGCGCAAATGGCCACCCTTCCTTTCACATTGTTCTATTTCCAGCAATTCACCACCTATTTTTGGTTGAGCAACCTGTTAATGACTCCGATTTCCTTTGTGGTGGTCATGGGCGGGATGCTGTTGCTCATGGTGTCGTGGATTCCTCATGTCAACATGATTGTCGGGCAGATGGTTTGGGGGTCGATTTATGTGATGAATTACTTGGTTTCGTGGGTCGATGGGCTGCCGTTTTCAATTATTAAAGGCTTGTATGTCAGTTTGTTCGAGTTTGTTTTGCTTATGGCCGCGTTTGTGCTGTTGCTGCTTTTGGTCGCGATGCGAAGGAAACGGATGCTGTTTGGACTGCTTGGCGTGATGCTCGCGTTTATGATTTCGCTGACGGTGCGCCTTTATCGTTCTGGGAATAAGGATGAGATGGTGTTTTTCAGCCTGCGAAAACACACTGCGGTTGATTTCATCAAGGGCGGAAACCATGTCCTTTTGGCAGATTCGGCGCTGATGGCCGACGAGTCAGCAGTGGATTATAGTTTGAAAGGTTTTTGGGCGCGTGAAAGCCTGTCGGGAACGCCAGAAACGCTGGCCTTGGATGCCGATTTCGACGGAGCTTTCCTTCGGAAGAAGGCGAACCTCGTTTCTTTTCAGGGGAAACTGCTTGCGCTTTGGGACGACAACGAAATTGTCGCCGACAGCCTTTCGTATCGCTTGCCTGTTGATTATCTGCTTGTTACTGAAGGAAAGCGCAGACCGAAAAAGGTGGATTTGCAGACTGTGCTGAATGCGTATGAGGTGAAAACCCTTATCATTGATGGCAGTGTTGCAAGCTATATGGCACGCGAGTGGATGGAGCAGGCATGTGCACGGAACATCGAGTGCTATGATTTGCAGCAATCCGCGCTTGTTTTTCAACTTGTTGAATGATAATCATTTGGAAAAAATCCTTTTCACCCAATCCGAGTGTCCGATTCTTCGCAAAGCGTTCTTCACCCACTCACGGTTTTCGGGCTTGTACCAGAAAAAGAAGCGTTGTTGGGCCAATTTTTCTTCTTTTGTTTTAGCGCAAAAGACAGGCTCTAAAGTATAAGGGTCATAGCCAGAGTAATAGATTTCCGTGGCCAAGGTCATGGGGGTGGGAGTGAAGTCTTGAACTTGCTCCAAATGATAGCCTAATTCCTTGGTTCTCACCGACAAATCGGCCATGTCTTCGAGGTAGCAGTCGGGGTGCGAGGAGATGAAATAAGGGATGAGCTGCTGGTTCAAATGCTCCTTCTCGTTGATTTGGTCGAACTTCTTTTTCAGTTTGACGAACATGTCGAACTTCGGCTTGCGCATGAGTTTGAGTACGGCATCGGAAGTGTGCTCTGGCGCGACTTTCAGCCTGCCGCTGACGTGGCGCGTTACTAACTGGCGGAAGTATTCGTCGTAGCCCATCGCTTTGTTTTCCTCGGGCGGGCAATCGTGCAAAAACAAATCATAGCGGATGCCTGAGCCGATGGTGGCCTTCTTGACTTTCGGGTGCGCATCCACCTCTTTATATATGTCAATCAGCGGGTGATGGTCGGTGTTGAGGTTTTTGCAGACGGTGGGTTGCAGGCAGGTCGGGCGGGCGCATTTCTCGCAGAGGCGCTCGTCCTTGCCCTTCATGCGGTACATATTGGCCGACGGACCGCCCAAGTCGCTGATATAGCCCTTAAAGTCCTCCATTTCAACGACTTTCTCCACCTCGCGCATGATGGATTCCTTGCTTCGCGAAGCCACAAATTTGCCTTGGTGCGCCGAAATGGTGCAGAAAGCACAACCACCAAAGCAGCCTCGGTGCAAGTTCACCGAGTGCCGAATCATCTCGTAGGCGGGAATGACACCGCGTTTGGCGTATTTCGGATGCGGCAGCCTCGTGTAAGGCAAATCAAAGGAAGCGTCAATCTGCTCCGTGGTGAAAGTCGGCAAGGGTGGATTGATGACAAGCCTTTGGTTACCAACTTCTTGTATCAGTCTTGCCGCGTGTTTCTTGTTCGATTCCTCCTCGATGTGGCGGAAGTTGGAGGCGTATTTTTTCTTGTCTTTGAGGCAGACTTCGTGCGAAACAAGTTCGATGGTTTCGCCCTCGAAAGCGGGGAGGGGCTGTTTCTTGTCTTGCAAAAAGAAAGTCTGCTTGATGTCAGTCAATTCACTGACTTTCTTTCCGTTTTGGATGGCCTTGGCGATTTCCACCATGGTGAGTTCGCCCATACCATACACACCGATGTCAGCCTTGGAATCAACCAAAATGCTGGGTTTCAGGCTGTCCGACCAGTAGTCGTAGTGCGTCACGCGCCGCAGCGAGGCCTCGATGCCGCCGATGACGACGGGCACATCGGGGTAGAGTTGTTTCAAAATATTGCTATAGACCACCGAGGCGTAATCGGGACGGAAGCCCGCTTCGCCGCCCGGGGTGTAGGCATCGTTGCTGCGCAGGCGCTTATTGGCGGTGTAGTGGTTCACCATCGAGTCCATGCAGCCCGCCGACACACCGAAAAACAACTTCGGCTTGCCGAATTTCTTGAAATCGCGCAAGTCGTCCCTCCAATTAGGTTGCGGAATGAGCGCCACACGAAAACCATTGTGTTCCAGCACCCTCCCAATGACCGCCGCCCCGAAAGCGGGATGGTCAACATACGCATCGCCTGTGACGAACACGATGTCCACCTCATCCCAACCGCGCAGGTCGGTTTCTTTTTTCGTTATGGGGAGCCAATCGAGCAGAGTCATTTGCTGGGATTATAAAATAGGTCGTCCATTGTCACTTGGTATTGCACGGAGGCGGAATACTCATTCTTGAACAATCCGTGAGGTGTTATCCAAGTGGGAATGATGCCGCATTTGGTTTTCGTTGCGTTGCTGAAAGCAGAGATACGGGCTTTCAGTTTCTTGTCCTCGCTTGCCGTGATGTTGTATTCCGAATAGGTGTATTTGATTTCGCAAAGGTTAATCAAATGGTCGGCACGCTCGATGATGAGGTCGATTTGGGCTTTTGGCGTAATGTTGTTTCGCCAGGAATAAAACTCCACGGCAATACGATCCAATCCCAAGGCATGGCGGATTTGGTATTGGTGGGCGACACAGATTCTCTCGAAGGCAAGTCCCAACCATGTGTTGGCCACGGGGGTGTTGAGGTGTTGCTCCCAGTAGTCCTCCGTGGTGATTTTCTTGGAGAAAGTGAGGTAAAAGAACGAGAAGAAGTCCACCAATTGGTAATAGGCATCCTTCACCTTTGGCTTTCCGTTCACTTTGGAGATGTACCGTCTGATGAGGTCGCAGTGTACAAGGTTGTCAAGTTGCTTGGTCAAGGAGCCGCTTGACGGAGTTTTCAGTGCTTCCTCTAATTCGGATCGGGTCATGCCCTGCTTGTTTTTCCCCAAGACTTCCACGGTGCGGAGATAAGGCTCAGGCGATTTGAAAAGCGAGGCGTAAAGGCGGTTGTATTCTTGGCTGAGTTCGGCATTTTTTCGGAAATAGAGCCTGTCGATATTCTGGGCAAGACTTTCCTGTTTGTCTAAAAGACTGAGATAATAAGGAACGCCGCCCAACATCATGTAGGTTTCCACCACGGTTTGCCGAGGCCAATAGATGCCCAAGGTGTGCAGATAGGCCTCGGTTTCGGCGAGGCTGAACTGCCTTAGATAGATGCTGTGCGTGATGCGGTTGTGTAGCCCTCCATGGTTGTTGATGATGTTGCTCACCATCCATGAGGTAGCCGAACCACATACGATGAGGGTGACATCCTTCCGCAATGAAGCCCAAGTGTTCCAAAAATGCCCTAACGCTTTGACGAAACCCGATTTCGGCGTGTCGAAACAAGGCAACTCGTCTATATAGATGATGCAACGGCCTTTACGGTTGTGTTGCTCCAAAGTCGTTTTGAGCATCTCAAAGGCTTCGAGCCAGTTTTTTGGTTTTTTCCCCTGATAGCCTGCCACGGCCAAGGCACTTGTGAAGGCAAACATTTGGTCTTCTTTTTTCCCGCCGATGATGCCGGAGGCTGCAAAGGAAAACTTGTTCTCGAAAAACTGTTGGATGAGATAGGTCTTGCCCACGCGCCTTCTTCCGTAAACCGCAACAAACTCAGGCTTTCCGGATTTTTGCAGTTTTTGGAGGAGTCGTATTTCTTCTTGTCGTCCGATGAAGTTCTTATCCATGTTTTTTTGTCTGAAATTCAGCCGCAAAGATACAAAAAAATATATTCGATAGCTCCCCAAAACTCATTTTTTTTGATAGATTTGGGGAATTATCGATGCTATAAATCCCCAAAACTCAAAAAAATTGATAGAAATGGGGGATTATCGAATCGATTAGGATGACATTTGTGGCAGATTTCCGACAAGTTTCACTTTGAAAAAGCGAAAGAAACTTTTCAAGAACTATGATTGAAAGTTTGAGTTTTTTCCAAAATCGATAAAAAATCACAATTTTGGAAAAAACTCATTGTGGTTTCAGAATAATTTATTTCCTTTGCATCCTGTTAGAAAATAGAATGTTATGGAAAAATTGATAGGTCGCGAACAGGAGATAAAATTGCTGAAGGAATATACCAGTTCCGAGCGTCCTGAATTTGTTGCCATTTATGGTCGCCGAAGGGTCGGCAAGACTTATCTCGTCAACCAACTGTTCAATGGAAAGATGGCTTTTGCCATGACGGGCGTACTCAACGGCACCAAGGAGGAGCAGATGGAGGCTTTCATTGACGCCATGCAGGAATATAGCGGCAAACTGCCCGAAAAACCCAAGACTTGGATGGAGGCTTTCAGGATTCTGAAACTTTACCTGAAGAAGAAAGTCACGCTGAAACGCCGTTGCATCGTGTTCCTCGACGAATTGCCTTCGATGGACACGCAACGGTCGGGGTTCGTGCGGGCATTGGGCTATTTTTGGAACAGTTGGGCTTCGCTGCAAGACAACCTGACGCTGATTGTGTGCGGCAGCGCCACCTCGTGGATGATACGCAACATCATCAACGACAAAGGCGGCCTCCACGACCGCATCACGCACGAATTGCATTTGCACCCGTTTACGCTGAAAGAGACAGAGTTGTACCTCAAGAGCCGGCAATTCAAGTGGGACCGCCTGACCGTCATGCAGGCATACATGGCCTTGGGCGGCGTGCCCTATTATTTGAGCCTGCTTCATCGAGGCGAGAGTTTCGCCGCCAACATCGACCGACTGTTTTTCGGCGATGAGGAAGAACTGCGCAGGGAATACAAACGGCTGTATTCCACCTTGTTCAAGTCGCCGGAATCGTATATGACCATCGTCAATGCTCTGGCAAAAGTCAAGGCTGGAATGTCGCGCGACGAATTGAGGAAGGCTTTAGGCCAGGATTCAAGCGGATCGCTCAGCGGGAAACTTGAAGACCTCGTCAATTGCGACATTCTTCGCAAGTATCCCATCCACAACAAAACCACGAAAAAGAATTCCGCCATCTACCAACTTGTTGATTTCTACTCGCTTTTCTACCTTACCTTTGTGTCGCGTGCCGAGGCTGAAACAGGTTATTGGAGCAACCATATCGGCACTTCCGAGGTCAACACATGGTTGGGATTGAGTTTTGAGCGGGTGTGCCTGACCCATGTACAACAAATCAAGCAAGCACTTCACATCGATAGGATTTCGACCCAATTCTATTCGTGGCGAAGCCAGAAAAGTACACCAAAAGCGCAAATCGACATGGTTCTTGACCGCGCCGACGGCATCATCAATCTGTTTGAAATCAAATACAGCGAGGCGGATTTTCGCCTTGATAACGATGAGGCCAAAAAACTGCAAAACAGGATGGCAGCCTTCCGCAATGAAACAAAAACAAAGAAAGCCTTATGGCTCACATTGCTAACTACTTACGGTCTTAACGAAGGCCGTTATTCCTCAACTTTTGTTTCGGTTT
>ONVP01000226.1 GCA_900321315.1 uncultured Bacteroidales bacterium | reverse complement strand
CCGTACCGTTGCCGCCGCCATTGTTGATGACGTTGAAGTCGTGGTCGAACTTGATGTCGTGGTCGTTGTCGAGTTCAACTTTCCAACCGTAGTTTTCCTTCTCGATTTGGTCGATGTGGTTGTTGGGGAAATTGGCGGTCACATAGTCGGTGATTTGCACGGGAACAAGTTCGGTCGGGACACAGCCGTAAATCGTAGCATGTTCGCAGTCAATGGATTGCCAAATGAAGTTGAGATAGAAGTCGATGTCGGTTCCGTCGGTCAGTTTCACATCGATTTCGTTGCCTTCAAGCTCGACTCTCTGGATGCCCGCTTGCGGGAAATAAGTGCTGACGAAGGTGTTGATTTCGGGATAGTCCGATGTGTTGGTGCCTGTACCGTTGCCGCCGCCATTGTTGATGACGTTGAAGTCGTGGTCGAACTTGATGTCGTGGTCGTTGTCGAGTTCAACTTCCCAACCGTAGTTTTCCTTCTCGATTTGGTCGATGTGGTTGTTGGGGAAGTTGGCGGTCACGTAGGCCGTGATTTGTTCGGGCACGAGGCTTGCGGGGACGAAGGTGTAAATCGTCGAATGCTCGCAGTCCACTTCAACCCAGTCGAAAGAGTGGTTGAATTTCAACTTGGTTTGGTCGTTGAGCTTCACCTTGTAGTAATGCTGTGTCATTTGGCAGCTGAGGATGCCGGTTTGCGGGAAGTGGGCCTCCACAAACTGCATGATGCTGGGGTCGATGTCGCTGTAGCCGACGGTAATGCCGGCTTCTTCCATCTCGTATTGGTACGATTCGGAGGTGGCTTTTACGCTCGTGTTTTCGTTGGTCGCGGCTCCGTCTTGCTTGCTACAGGCCATCGTGGAGAGGGCTAATGCCGCGAATGTAGCGATAATCAAATGCCTTTTCATTTTTGTTGATTTTTATTGTGTTATGAAGAAGTGTCAGTCGTCGTAGCGGAGAAACTCGCCGTTCTTGTTGAAGATGATTTCCAAGCCGTCGGCCAGCTCGACCTCAAACTTGTGCCGTCCTCTCGCAATCTCGTGCAGGCAGGCGTTGGGATGGCGTTGGCTCAGGTAGTTGAGGATGCTCTCGGGCAAGAATCCAAAAGGCAGGCATTCCGCGTGGCTCTCCACCTCTTCCCAGTCGCCGTTGCCGTTAAACTCAATCTCCATCCCGTTCTCGAAACGCACGGTGTATTCGGTCTTGGTTACGTCGATTTCCATTCTCACGAAGCGGATGGTTTGCGCTGAAAAATAGGCGGTTATAAACTCCTGCGCCTTGGCGGGAAGCTCCTCGAAGGCGATGATGCGGTGGATGTCTTCGGCCCGAAGCGAAAGGCCGCTTATTAATAAGGTAAAGAGTAAAATGAATGTCTTTTTCATGATTTCAGAAAGTTTACGGCTGCAAAATTCCGAACAGATTCTGAAATAATTCTGAAATGCCGAAAAATTTTTCGATTATTTGAATGTGATGTTAAAAACGTGCTGGTTTTCAGCAAATTGGTAGTTGATTCCAAAACCGTATTCGTTGCAGATGGCCTTGACGATGGCCAAACCGAGGCCGGTGGAGTGGATGTTTTCGCTTTTCTTGTAGAAAGTTTGGAAAACGGCGTTGCCGTCCAAGGGTTCGGCGTTGCCCGTGTTTCCGATGCTCAAAGTGTTGTTTTTCAAGCTGATGCTGAGGCTTCCGTTGGGGTGGTTGTGGACGAAGGCGTTTTTCAGCAGGTTGGCCACCAACGAGGAGGCTAGGGCTGGGTCCATAGTGGCTCCGACGGGTTCGTTTTCGGTGACTCTGGCCTCGATGTGCAGGCACTCGTAAATCTCCGAAAGGTTGTCAAGTATCTGGCTTACAATGCCATTGATGTTGATTTCGGTTTCTTCCTTGAATTGTCGGTTGTCGATTTTCGAGAGCAGCAGCAGCGACTTGTTGAGCCTCGAGATGTAGTTCAAGGTGTCCAAGGTCTTTTGGATTTCGGTGAGTTGGCGCTCGTCCAATGGGGTCTCGTCCACTAAGAGTTCGAGGCGGTTGCGGCACACGGCAATCGGGGTCTGGATTTCGTGCGAGGCGTTCCCGATGAAGCGTTTCTGCTCTTCATAGAGCTGTTTCGACTTCTCGGAGGCTTCCAGTACGGCACTCTCTATCTCCTTGAATTCCTGTACTTTGATGCGGCTGTCAGGCTTCGGAATCTCTTCGTTGGCCTTGCGGTTGCGAAGCCATTCAGTGAGCCGAGTGATGGGTTTCATGTTGGAGATGATGATGAAGCTGACGATGATGATGATGGCCACGAGCAGCACCATGGCCAAGCTGAAGATGCTGATGATGGCGAAATCCAAGGTGTCGTTCCAAGCCAAGATCGGGGTGGTCAGCGTGAGTTCGTAGTCGGTGCCTTGTTTCTGGAAAATCCGTGTCATCTCCCTGACGGTTTCCTCGTCATGAATGGCGTCGATGTAGTCTTCATCAGTTTGAAACACAGGGCTTTGGTGGCTCTCGGCGTATTCGGGCGACACTTTCTCGATGAAAAACACCACCGTCCCCGATGCGCCTTCGAGCGACTTGGGCAGGCTGTCGTTGTCCAAGAAGCGACTGATGATTTTGTCGGATTGTTGGCTTAGGACGCGGTCGATGTGGTCGTAGATTTGCCGCTTGCTGGTCTTGTAGAACACCAAGCCCCATAGCGCGAAAAGTGCAATCTGGGCGACGGAAACTGACACTATGATGCGGCTCGAGAGTTTCATTGCCGTTCAAGTTTGTAGCCGTAGCCGTGTACGGTCTTGATTTCGATGTCGGCTTGTGCTTCGGCGAGGCGTTTGCGCAGGTTTTTCATCTGGGCGTAGATGAAGTCGTAGTTGTCGGCTTGATCGATGTAGTCGCCCCAAATGGCCTCGGCTAACGTGCCCTTGCTGACGGCACGCTCGGGGCGGGTCATGAAGAAGTGCAGGATGTCGAACTCCTTCTTCAGCAGTTCGATGGGCTTTCCGTCGATAAACGTTTGGCGCGTGTCGGGCAGCATCTTCACGTTGCCGTATTCGATGAAATGCTCGCCGTGTTGCTGCTTGCGGCGGAACACGCTTTTCACCCGAGCCGAGAGTTCGGCGATGTGGAAAGGTTTGGTGAGGTAGTCGTCGGCGCCGAGGTCGAGGCCGGCCACTTTGTCGTCGATGGAGTCTTTGGCCGAGATGATGATGACACCGGCTTGCTTGCGCGCGGCCTTCAGCTGGCGCAACACGTCAAGACCGTTGCCGTCGGGCAGCATGATGTCAAGCAGGATGCAGTCGTAGTCGTAAACCTCGGCTTTCATCATGGCGGTTTTGGCGTTGGCGGCGGTTTCGATGACATGGCTGTCGTCTGCCAAAGCCTTGTGCATCAGTTCTCTGAGGCTGTTGTCGTCCTCGATGATAAGGATTTTCATGGCCGATGTGTTTTGTCGACGTTGTGAACCCGCAGGGAATCGAACCCTGAGCTAAGGAACCGGAATCCTTTATTTTATCCATTAAACTACGGGTCCGGAGGGGTGGAGATGGAGGGAGTCGAACCCTCGTCCAAACAAGGAACCCCCATGGTTTCTACATGCTTATTCCGCTGTTGGTTTTCGAGCCGCGCAAGGGAGCGAACGCCCTAAACGCGACCTTATCTCCTGTGTTTCGCTCTGCCGTCGGAGCACCGACAAGGCTATCCCGAAATTGCTTAGCACCTCGTGCTCAGGCCGGAATCAGGAATCTCCACCTGCGAGATGTCTCGTCCGCTCACCTTGTGTGCGGATTAAGCCAGTGATCTACTATGCTTCAATCAGGCAGCGAGAGCGAGTCTATTTTCGCCAACTAAATTGTTGAAAGCTATGATTTAAGTGAGAACTTACGACCCACTGCATGCTTACACATTCTTCCTGCCCGCTGTCAAAACCAGTCTGGCCCTTGCAGGATGGATTTGGCCGCCTCTCTCTCGCCTGAGCGACTGCGTACAAATTCGGATTGCAAAGTTAATATATTTTGTTCATGTAGCGCTTTCTCGCCGCATCATATTTTTCGCACGGGCCGTATAGAACGGTCCCCGGAGCATAAGGCTTTTTTAATTCCGGCTAAGTTGCAGGACTTTAATAGACGAATTCTGAGAAACAGATAATA
>ONVP01000129.1 GCA_900321315.1 uncultured Bacteroidales bacterium | reverse complement strand
AGTTCGGTGAGTTCACCTTGACGGGCAATCAGTTTGTCGAAATCGGCGTCAGGCTCAGCGAATTTGTTGTTGATTTCCTCGTATTCCTTGAGGATATCAACGATTTCCTGCACGCCTTCTTCCACCACTTGGCGGACGGTCTTGTTGTCGTCCAACTGCGGCTCTTGGTCGAGCATTCCGACCGAATAGCCGGGCGAGAAGACCACTTCGCCGTTGTAGGATTTCTCCTTGCCTGCGATGATGCGCAGCAAGGTCGATTTTCCCGCTCCGTTCAGGCCGATGATGCCGATTTTGGCGCCATAGAAGAACGAGAGGTAGATGTCTTTCAGGATTTGTCGCGACGGCGGGATGATTTTGCTTACGCCCACCATCGAAAAGATGATTTTTTTGTCGTCGGGTTGTGCCATATTTGTTTGTTTTTGTTGTTTGTTCGTCTGTGCAGGGACTGACGTCGCCTGCTTATTGGGCCCCTACGGGGCTTGGTTTGTTTGTTGGCAGGGGTTGCGCTGTGCTTCACCGCCTGCTTAATATCCTGCGCCCCTTTGGGGCTTTGCGTCATTGTTTATGTTCTGATATTTCCTTTATTTCGGCATCCTCGATGGGGGCAAGATAATCCGAAGCCTTAGCAGGCGAAACCACACTGTGACCCAATTCTTTCTCCAAGTCATGCCGAGCGTTTTTAGCGATTCTGCCACCGGCTTGGGCGGTTTGTCGGCTCTCGTCGAAGCCTTTTGGATTGCGTTGGCGGGAGATTTCTGTCGTTGCCACTTCTGCCAAGGTGTTGAGAGCCAATTCTATATTTGTCATATTGTCGCGTAGGTTCTCTTTGGTGAGTCCTTTGTATTGTTTGTATTCGCCTGTGGTCATGCCGCTCCATGCCTTGGTGAGGACGTTGGTCAGTACGGCAAAATCTTTCTGTTCATGTATTCCTGAACGTTCCCATTCGTCGGTCAGTTCCTTACGCATTTTGATGGACTTCATGCGCTCGTTGATCCAACGGTCGCTGTAGCCTTGCCTGCGATAGTCCTCCACAGCCATTTGGAAAGTCAATTCGGGGTCAATCATTTGGTCGATGCGTTGAGCACCTACTTCGGCGAGCCAACGTTTTACTGGTTCGGCCTTCTTGGAAGGGATGGACTGGATAATTCTAAAAATACCCTCAAGGTCAGCGAAGTTTATTTTTTGCTTGCCACCTAAAGTTTGATACGAAAGGGGGGTGACAATTTGTCCCCACCCTTTGGCCAGTTCTTTATCACGTTGCCGCATTTTCTTCAAATAGTCGGTCGGATTTGTGGTATCTGTAAGTATTTCTATTATATCCGCCACAGCGAAATAGTATTTTTCATCCTGTTCGTTCCAAACGATACGAACATTTTTCCCCTCAAAGATTTGTATTATTGATTCGTTTGACATGATTATTCGTGTTTTATAATTGCTTTTCCATCTCCTCTTCCAATCTTTCGGTCGCCTTGCCCCAATCATAAACGCGGTTCGTGAAATCAAACCCCGCTTGGGCAATCTGTTCTGCTTTTTGCGTATCTGTCAATAAAGTGATGATGTGTTGCGCCATTTCTTGGGCATTGCTGCCGATGAGGATTTCTTCGTCGGGCTTTGCACCCAAAGAGGCGTTGGCCAAGGGCGAGGTGATGGCGGGCAGGCGCATCGACATGGCCTCCAACAGTTTGTTTTGCAGACCCGTACCAATCCGCATCGGGGCGATGAAGACGCGACTTTGCGCGTAGGCGTCGCGGATGTCGTCGAGCCAGCCGCTGACGATGATTTTGTCCGAGGCGGCCTTTTTTACTTTCGGGTCGGGGGTGGCTCCGGCGATGTAAAGTGTCGTTTCGGGCCGAGACTTCCACACGATGGGCAGAATCTCATTGGCCAAGTATTCCACGGCGTTCACGTTGGGTGGATAGCTCATGTTGCCTGTGAAGACAAGGTCGTATTTTTTCTCGCGTTCCTGCGGCTTGAAAAAGTCGTGGTCCACGCCGTTGGGGATGATGAGGATTTCGTCGCGTTTCTCGTGCGGGAACAAAGCCCTATCAGGCTCGCTGATGATGGTGCGCACGTCGAAGTCGTCGAAGATTGTGGCCTCGTAACGCTTCAAACGGCGGTACTCCATATTATATATAGGTCGCGTCACGCAAGAAGCAATGTCGGCGCGACGTTTCATGCCGTAGGAGAAAATGTCCTGATAGTCAATGGCTTTCGGGATTTTCTTGTAGCGGAGATATTCGGCCACGCGAAGCAATTGCCCGTAAAAGATGTCGGGCTTGTGCTTGGCAATCAGGGCGTTGACTTTCTTGGCAGCCTTGCGGTTGTAGAAATAGCCGCATTGCATGGGCAGACCTTTGACGAAAGCGCGCAATAGTCCCAAAAGTATCTGCAATTTCGATATTCTGACGAAGTTGATAGACTGGCAATAGGGCTGCAAGGCTCGAAAAGCGTCCTGCTCGTTCATCTTGGCGTTGTCGTTCAAGGCGCAGAGGACGATTTCATTGTGCTTTGCGAGTTGCTTTATCTGGTTGAATGCCCGCAACTTGTCGCCTTTTTCGAGCGGATAGGGGATGCGGGGCAGAAGTACGAATATCTTCATCTCGTAGGATTTAGGGGACAAAGATAAGGTTTTTTTCTTTAAGTGGTGTTTTTTTACAATGGCAGATGACTATGGCCTATGACCATTCCAGCCAAGAGCGTGAAAGTTGCGCTTCGGGTGAAGTTGCCATAGTCATCTGCCATAAGCCATAGTCAATCAAAGAAAACTAATCTTGCTTCCGGGCTTGATCTGCTCATAAAACATCAAAAGGCGGGCGATGATTTTTTGGTTATCATATTGTTCCTCAACGAGTTTTCGTGCGGCTTGCCCAATGCGGACGGCAATTTGTGGGTTCTCGTTGATGGCGCGGATGGCTTCCACCATTTTGGCGATGTTTTCGGCGATGATGACGTTCACTTCCTCGTCGTAGAGGATGCCCTCGGCACCCACGCGGGTGGTGATGACGGTCTTGCCCAAAGCCATCGACTCGATGATTTTGATGCGGATGCCGCTGCCCGAAAGCAAGGGCACGATGGCCACATCATGGTTGGTGACGAAGGCTTTCGCGTCGGGCACTTCTCCGACTACATCAACGTGTTTGTTTTTCAGCGTTTTCAGCCATTCAGGCATGTTGCGTCCCGCGAGGTGATAGACAAACTCGGGCACTTTTTCTACCGTCTTGGGCAGCACTTCCTCGATGAACCAGCGTATGCCTTCCTCGTTGGGCATCCAGTTCATGGAGCCGATGTGGTAGAACTTGGGCTTGCCTTCGATCTCGTATTTCGGAGCAAACTCCTCTGGATAAACGCCATACGGAATGTCGATGACTGGCTTCGAGCAATATTTCCTGAAAAACGCCGCGTCTTTGCGCGTGATGGCTGCTATTCCGTCCACGGTTTCGATGGCGGATAGTTCATAGTCTTTCAGTGTGTTGGCCAAGTGTTTGATATACCAGCGTTTGGCGAAGAATTTCGTTTCCTTGGCGATGCGCTCCCAAATTTTGTGCTCCACGTTGTGGGCGCGCAGCACAATCATGGCCTTCGAGTGCTGGCGGATGGTTTCGACGTAGGGTGCCATGAAAAGCATCTCCAACTGAACTACGTCAAATTGCTCTTTTTCAAGCAATTCTGCAAGACGGTTCTTGAAGTCTTTCGAGATGAAACGCTCCACATGGTATGACTTGTTGGTGAACAGATTGAAAAATGCCTTCATTGGGCGGACGCGCAAGTCGACGTTGATGAGTTCGATGCCGGTCTTGTGCTTGTAGTCGTCGGGGATGTCGGCCTCCGTGACGTTGTATTTCTCGTTGTTCACGGCGAGAATCTTCACCTGATGGCCAGCCTCGAGCAATCCGTTGACGATGCTGTTCATGGCCATCGGGCCGCCTTCGGAGGCAGGGTAGGGGGGCTTGTTGCAAAGGAGGAGTATTTTCATTATGAAGGGGTTTGTTCTATTGGTTTTGGTCCTTCGACAGGCTCAGGGACCTTATGCTTGATGAGTCTTTGGAAAAATCTCTTCCAGCTGTCGCCGTCAAACATGGCCGCGTCGGTGGTGGCCTTGAAGGTGAGGAACAGTCCGATGGGCAGCAGCACGATAGACGAAATCCAAACGCCGACGAACATGTTGAGGTCGCCGAAAACGGCCATGCGCTCGCCTATGGTGGAGATGATGTAATAGACGACGAAAAACAGCACCGAGATGACCACCGGAAGGCCGAGGCCGCCCTTGCGGATGATGGAGCCGAGCGGCGCACCAATGAAAAAGAAGATGATGCAGGAGATGCTGAGAGTGAAGCGCTTGTGCCATTCCTTCTTGTGCTTGCGCATGTTTTCGTTTTGCGACTTCAGGTCAATCTTGTTGAAGGTTGCGTTCTCTTTCGCATTGTTGGCCAAGGCAATGGCTTGGCTGACAACGGCGCCGCGCCGATGGTCGTCGAGTTGGGCCAACAAGGGCCATTGCAACGGCGCGATGCTGTCGGGCAAGGCGGCAAGGGTGTCGGCTCCGGCAGCCGACCGCCGGGCTTGGTAGTTGCTCCAGCGTTGGGCAAAACCATTGCTGAAAGCCTCCTGCTTCTGCTTGAAGCGTCGCTCAAGCGAGTCGAGCGAGCGCGATAGCTGGCCGATGTTCATCATGGCTTGGTACGACTTGTACATCTCCTCGCTTGAACGGGTCATGTCGAAATCCTTCAGGCTGAACCTGACTTGCTCTTTCTTGAACGACATCCGCTCAAACGGGCGCGTCGCCTTGAAGTTGTCGACATTGGTGATGTCGGTGTAGTTGTATCCGTCATACAGCGTGAAGATGATGTTGCGCTGGTTGGGGCTTAGGGTCATCATGCCCGAATCGGCACTGATGATCTTGGTGTTGCCCATGCGGTCAGTGTGGTCGTAGATTTTCACGCCATAGATGCTGCTGCCGTCGTCGCCTTTCTTGTCGACATAAATCACGTAATCCTCTATGTCCCTGTAAAATATGCCCTCCTTGATGTTGAATGCCAACTTTTGCTTGCGCACGTCGAAAAGCAATGTCTGTCCTTTCAGGGTGGCCACAGGAATCAAGTTGTTGGAGATGAAGAAAGCCATGCCACTGAGCAGTACGGAAAAGACGACCAAAGGCCGCATCACCCTCCACATCGAGATGCCGGAGGCTTTCATGGCCACCAGTTCATAGTGCTCGCCGAGGTTGCCGAAACACATCAGCGAGGCCAAAAGCAAAGCCAAGGGCAAGGCCATCGGAATGAAGGTGATGGACATGTAGAACAACAACTCGGCCAACACGCCCAGCCCCAATCCCTTGCCCACAAGCTCGTCCACATAAAGCCAAATCCATTGCATCAGGAAAATGAACAGCACAATCAGGAATGTGAACACAAACATCCCCAGAAACGACTTGACGATATGGCGGTAGAGTTTCTTCATCTCAACTAAAACAACGCTGCAAAGGTAGAAAAATTCTATTTTTGCAGCAAAATAAGTCAACGAAGTTCAACAAGTCCCGCGTCTCGCAGTATCGCGTCCCGCGTCAAAAAAATGATTTATGGAAAGCAAAGATTACTACAAGGGCCTCAACATGGCCATCACCGTCAGCGCCAAGGACGGCGAAATCCTTTACCAGAATGACAGCTCCATTGAGGTGAACGGCGATGCCCGTGGCCGCGATCTGATGAAATGCCACAACGAGCGCTCGCAGCAAATCATCCGCCACCTATTGGACGATGCCGCAACGAATGTTTATACCATCTCGAAGAAAGGAAGGAAGAAACTGATATACCAAACCCCGTGGTACGAAGACGACGACAAAACCATCGTCGGCGGACTTGTCGAATTTTCCATCATCCTGCCCGACGACATGCCGCATTACGACAGGGGATAAAAAATGTAGGGCTGTCGTATCACGGCTGCCGCTGTTGTTTTCACAGCGGCAGCCACGGTGTGACAGCCCTACAATCTAAATTAACGTGAGTTCGATATAAGTAATCAAAAGAGGGTCAGTTGGTTATCGTGCATGTGTTCAAGTGAGATTGCTGGTTTCTTTGGGAAGAAGCAGTAG
>ONVP01000115.1 GCA_900321315.1 uncultured Bacteroidales bacterium | reverse complement strand
TCGGCGGGCATGACGAGCAGATTGAACTTGGCGCGCATGACGGCATACTCGCGCTTCAGCAGCAAAGGATATTCTTCCGTGAAGTCTTCTTCGAGGAAGCCAGCGCAACCCAACAGCATGGCCTCCACTTGCACGAGGTTGTCGGCGTGTTTCAGCAAGGTCTTGAAAGGCAATATGTTGCCCAAATATTCAAAGGCTTCGTTGTTCACCTTCAGGCCGAAATAGCGCATGAGCAGTTTGTAAAGCGCGTCTTCCCAGTCGAACTGGTTGGTTTCCAATATTTTACTCACCGTTTCCGACTTGCTCTCCAATCGTTCCACGGCCATGCGGTCGAGCCACGAGAGGCGGGTGAAAGGCGACACTTGGTCAATGCTTTTCGCGCAAGGAATCCAATTTTTCGAGGAGATAAACGATTGATATTGAGAGAATAACTTTTCGTCGAAACGGCCTTTCAGTTCCAAGGTCGGGAGGTCGTTCACTTGGCTGTCGTTTTCATAGACCACATGGAGGATGACGTTCTTGTAGGCTTTGTCGCTTTGGTGCCCGTGGCGGTTCCAGTCGCTGCTCTTCACGTGGATTTCCACATGACCCGCCCAGAGTTTGTCGCCGATTTGGATCTTGACTTCCAGGAAGTCGGGGCCTGAGTCGGTGTTGCGGTAGCCTGTCGTCATCACTTCAACTGCTTCGCCTTCAATGGTTTGCAAGTTGTTGTCGGTCAGTCGGTTTTCCCAAAGGAAATATAGGAATTCTTCTTTCATCTTTTTCCGATTCTATTGCCAGGCTTTGCCATCTCGCGGTAGCGACAGTGGGGCATGCCCCACTGTTGGCAACGCCCAGCAAATCTTTCGTCGTTTATTTTATAGTCCAACTGTTCAACGGTACGCTATCCAAATCGCCTTTTTCGGCAGCCCAGTCGATGAAGAGAGAGCGGAGGTCGCGGTCGCTTTGCCAGACGACATGGTTTTTGATTTCTTCCTGCACCCAGCCCACGCCGTTGATGAGGTGGTTGCCGCCGCCCATCGAGCGGTAGGAGTTCATCACCACGTTGTAAGTCTTTTCCATGTCGAAGGGCGAGCCGTCGGCCATGTTGAGGATTTTGATTCTTTCGCCTTTGGGCTTTTTGTCATACACTTCGTAAATCAGGCCAGCGCCCGAGTCGAAGTTGTAGATTGGACTTTTCATCTCGTAGGCGTATTCGAGGTAGTCTTTCACTTCCTTGCCCGTCATCGCCATGACTGACAATGCGTTTTCGAAGGGATACCAGATGAAGAAGTCTTCCACAAACAGTTTTCCGCCGAGGAGCGTTTTGCCGCTGCTCAACGGAGCCGCCATCGAGATGTCGGCATGTATGCCTTCGGCTTCGATGACGTCGAATTGGCATCGGTGAATCTCATCGACCCAGAGGCAAGGGCCTTTGAAGGCATCGTCGGAGCAAATGTCCACAGGCAATTCGGCCACAATTTGCTCCTGATATTCGCGGGCACGGTCGAGATAGGGCTGTAGCATGGCGAGAAACTCAGCGTCTTCCTCTTCGCCATCGGTTGTCACGAGTTCAAGGTTGATTTGTGGCTTGTGGCCTTTTTTCAGCTTCACTTCGGCCTTGGCCAAGCTTTGCGCGCGATGACCCGAATTGAGCACACACACCGTGTCGCCCGCCACGTTCACCATTTTGTCGGCCTTGGTGCGATGATCGTGGCCGTAGAAGATGATGTCGAACCCGGGCACGTTTTCGGCCACCCATTTCGTGGCGTTTTCGCGTCCCAGCGGATGGTTGGATGGCAGGTTTTGGGCCATCGGTTCCCAGCCCGAATGGAAAAGGCCTACCATCAAGTCGGGGTGTTCCTTTTCGCGAATGAGGTTCACCCATTTTTCGGCAGCGGACTCCAATTGCTCGAAGCGCAAGCCCTGCCTCAAACGGTCGGGCACCCAAGTAACGACGTAAGGCGTGAGCAATCCCAAAACCGCGATTTTGAATCCGTCGCGCTCTATTATTATATAAGGTGTAAAATATGGCTCGCCCGTTGCCTCGTCGATGACGTTGGCGGCCAAAACAGGCATTTTGGTTTCGGAATAGACGCGGTCGAACACCTTTCGGCCAGCCTCAATGTCGTGATTTCCAACGCAAACCGCATCGTAAGGAAAATAATTCAGCACTTCCGAAACGAGGTTGGGATGCTCCGCGTCTTGGTTGGCGCAATATTGGAACACGGTGCCTTGCATATTGTCGCCGTTATCAAGCAATATGAGCTTGTCGCCCAGTTCTGCCTTCATCTTTTTGATGAGATGGGCATCGTTGGCAAACTCATCGTAACGTCCATGAGTATCAGTGGTTTCGATAAAGGTCAAGGTGGTTTCTTTGGGAGCGCACGAAGCCATGAGCGCAGTCAGGATAATCATAAGATGCCAGCTTTTCATTGTGATGGATTTTGAGCGATAAAAGTAGTTGATTTTTCGGTATGTTCGGCTGTTTCGGAAAAAAAAATCGCGAAATGCAGTCTGGTAACGTATAAATCCGTATTTTTGTGCCACAATTCCAAACCCGTTTGAACGATGGCCGACTTGAGCGTCATAGTATCCGAAATTGAGATTAAACTACGGAGATTAATTGATGAGAAGAATCGGTTATCCGTTGAAAACAAGCGGATTATGGAGGAAAACGACGCATTGCAGCGCGAAAACGCCGCCTTGCGCCAGTCCGCCACGGAGTTGCAAGACAAAATAAATAAATCTACAATTGTTAACGCACTCGACAACGAGGGAGAATTAGAAGAAGGACGGAAACTCATTAAGGAGTTGGTGAGGGAAATCGACAGGTGCGTTTCGATTTTGAACAGTAAGGAATAACTCAGATACTTGAACGTCAGCGAGATGGATGAGATAACGATTAATATCACCCTTTTGGACCGGCCTTTCCGACTGTCGGTGTTGCGTGCTGACGAGGAAAGGGTCAGGAAAGCCGCCTCGCTCATCAACGAGCGGGTGAAGTTCTACGCGAAGCACTACGCCTACAAGGATGCGCAAGACCTGCTCTCGATGACGGCGCTGCAATTCGCCACCTCAATGGTCAAGATGGAGTCTGAGTTGTCTTTCAGGGACAAAGATCTGGAACGCAAGTTGAACGAGCTGAACACCTTATTGGGGGTCCAACAAGCATAGGACGCGGCCACGGCTGCGGATTGTCGCTCTTTGAAGAACTGGAACTGCCTGTTCGTCGCAAATGGTAAACTCAACATTATCAACACATTAATCGGTTTACTCGCGCACTGCAAAAACAGGCCTCATTCCCCGCGAGGGGAAGCATCTTCGGATGCCAGTGGACGTTTGCGCAACGCGGTGGCCACAAGCGTATCTTTTGGAGTTTACACACTTCCAAAGAGCAGGCAGTTCTTTTCGTTTTCCGCCTCGAAAGCCGAGTAAAACAAAGTTATTAAAATGTTATTACTCAACGCATTAACCATTATTATTCCCATTGCAACCCTATTGGTAGGCCTTGCCATAGGCTATTTCATCACATCCACATTGCTGAAGAAGGCCGTCACAAAAGAAGAAACCGCATTGCTTGAAGAGGCCAAGGAAAAGGCCGAGGTCATCAAGAAGGAGCGCATCCTGCAAGCCAAGGAGAAGTTCCTCCAGATGAAGGACGAGCACGAGAAAGCCTGCAACGACCGCAAGCGCGAACTGGCCAGCGCCGAAAACCGCATCAACCAACTGAAGCAAGACGCCAACAAGAAAATGGAAGACGCGCAGCGCCGCGCCAAGGACGTGCAAGCCGCCCAACAGCGCGTCGATGCCATCGCCGAGAGCATGAACAAGAAAAAGGCCGACCTCGAGCGCATCTACGAAGCGGAAACCAAGAAGCTGGAAAGCATCTCCGGCCTGTCGGCAAAGGAAGCCAAGGAACAGCTCATCGAACTCATCAAGGAAGACGCGCAGGCCGAAGCAATGGTTTACGTGAAGGAAGTCACCGAAGACGCCAAGATGAGCGCGGCGCAAACCGCCAAGAAAATCGTGATTGAAACCATACAGCGCACAGCCTCCGAAACCGCTGTGGAAAACACTGTCAGCGTGTTCAACATCGAGAACGACGAAATCAAGGGCCGCATCATCGGACGCGAAGGCCGCAACATCCGCACCCTCGAGTCGCTCACAGGCGTGGAAATCATCATCGACGACAGCCCCGATGCCATCCTCATCTCCGGCTTCGACCCCATCCGACGCGAAATCGCAAAGCTCTCGCTCCAAAAGCTCGTCACCGACGGACGCATCCACCCCGCACGCATCGAGGAAGTGGTGCACAAGGTGGAAAAACAAGTGGACCAAGAGATCATGGAAATCGGCAAGCGCACCTGCATCGACCTTGGCATCCACAACCTCAACCCCGAACTCATCAAGATGGTGGGTCGCATGAAGTACCGCACCTCCTACGGCCAGAATCTGCTGCAACACTCCATCGAGACCGCCAAGCTTTGCGCCACGATGGCCGCCGAACTCGGCCTCAACGTGAAAGCCGCCAAGCGCGCAGGCCTTTTGCACGACATAGGCAAGGTGGCCGAGAACGAGGAAGAGCTGCCGCATGCCATCCTCGGCATGAAGGTGGCCGAGCGCCTCAAAGAGAAACCCGACATCTGCAACGCCATCGGCGCACACCACGACGAGGTGGAGATGGACAATCTCATCTCGCCCATAGTGCAGGTGTGCGACGCCATCTCGGGCGCACGCCCAGGCGCACGCCGCGAAGTGGTGGAAGCCTACATACAGCGCCTCAACAAACTGGAAGAGATTGCCATGAGCTACACGGGCGTGGTGAAGACTTACGCCATCCAAGCCGGACGCGAACTGCGCGTCATCGTGGGCGCCGACAAAGTGAGCGACCAAGAAGCCGACCGCATCGCCTACGACCTCTCAAAGCAAATCCAGACCGAAATGACCTATCCGGGCCAAATCAAAATCACGGTCATCCGCGAAACGAGATCCGTCAGCTTCGCAAAATAAGCACAGGAAAATCGAGTGATTCTTGTTTGACTGAGAGGGTGACTAAAAAAAGTAGTCATCCTCTTCTTTTTTATTCGGAGGGGGATGCGAGTCTGTTGTCAAATATTCGGTTCTCAGGCAGGGTTCCGGACCTTTTTGGTTACTCTCTTTTTCGGTCATTCCACCCCGACGTTCATCCTTCCCATCAGCCTGAGCAACGGGGTGAGGACAGCGAACAGCGCGTCGTAGAGCACCAGCCCAGGCAGCAAGCCCTTCTCGCCAAGGCGTTTGGAGGCATTGTGGTAAACAACCATCTGCGTCGCATAGCGGAGCAAAAACAGCAACGCCAAAACGGGAACATAGAACGCCGCCCCGATGGAAAGCGCAAAGGCGGGCTTGAGGCACAGCAAGGCGACAAAGCAGGCATAGAACAGGCTTTGCGACCCGAAGAACAGCAGCTGCGAAAACCGTGCCCTGAAACTGTAGTGCCTGATGGTCGAGTTGCGGCTGCTGCGCTGGCGCATCCACTGCTTGAAGCTCCGAGCCGGTGCGGTCATAATGGTATCGTCGGCATCTATCAGCACCTCACTGTTCTTCTTCGTCGCCACCTGACTGACAAACAAATCGTCGTCGCCAACCGAGGTAGTGTAGTGCGAAATGAATCCCTTGTTCCTGAAAAACAATTCCTTGCGGTATGAAAGGTTCTTTCCGATGCCCATGTAGGGATGTCCTTTTAGTGCAGCCGAAAGATACATCAACCCGTTTTGCAGGGCATCGAAACGAATGAGCATGTTGAGCAGGCCTTTTTTCGGAACGTAGGGACTGTAGCCAATGACCATTTCGGTATTTCTCTCGTAGCAGTCCACCACGCTTCGCAACCATAAATCGTTGACGGGCATGCATTTGCATTCGGTGAGCACCAGCAAGTCGTTGGAAGCCGACTTGATGCCCATCGAGAGAGGAAACTTGCGCCCGTTGAAGAAGTTGAGTTGCTGCCTGATGTGCACCGGCTTCACCTTGGGTTCGCGTCGGGCGAGGTCCTTGAGGTATTCCTCGGTTTCGTCGTCGGAGCAATCGTTGACAATAACGACCTCAAAGTCAGGATAGTCTTGCTTCAGCAAGGCCGGGACAAGGTCGACGAGATACTCGTAAGCGTTGCGGGCGCAAATGACGACGGAAACAGGCTCAAGGTCGGAATCGGGCTTGAGCTGCCGCTTCCGCTTGTAGAACGCCACACGCGAAAACAAGCCCCAATGGTAGGCCAACTGCACGAGCAAGGCTATGACAAAACAAACTAAAACAATGAAACTGAATCGGTTGTAGAAAAAATCAATATGCACGGCTATGGGATTGTTATTGCTGGCAAAGGTATGGAAAAATGTTGAGAAAAAAATCGTACTTTTGCGCAAAATTAGAGCAATGAAATTCCAGATTGTCGACACCGACCCGAAAAGCCATGCCCGCGCTGGCGTTCTAAGCACCGGCCACGGCCCGATAGAAACCCCGATTTTCATGCCCGTCGGCACGGCGGCCACCGTGAAAGCCTGCCACATCCGCGACGTGCGCGATGAGGCCAAGGCGCAAATCATCCTTGGCAACACCTACCATCTCTATCTCCGTCCAGGATTGGACGTGCTTGAAG
>ONVP01000188.1 GCA_900321315.1 uncultured Bacteroidales bacterium | reverse complement strand
ACGCACGCGGTGCGTCCCTACAGGTGGTGGACGTGATGGGGCGTGTCATCGTTTCCGTTGACGGACGCACGCGGTGCGTCCCTACGGCGGGAATGCCTGTAGGCGTTTACGTTTTGCGTTTGATGGACGGGGATTCCGTCAGGACGCAGAAAATCGTCATTGAATGATGCGCCAGTAGGGCTGTCACATTGACTCGTTTCGCATCGTCTGTGGCAGCCGCAACACATTGTGGCAGCCGCAAAACAAAACGGCCATCCTCATTAGGGTGGCCGTTTTGTTTTCTTTGTTGATTGCATGTTAGGGGCAGGAAACCATCTTCCACCCGTCAATCCGCCGCGTGGCGGTAGAGAAATTCACGCCGATTTTTACAGTTTGCGCGGGGATTGTTGTATGGATAATAATCCTCGCTCAATCTCACCATTGGAAATTCCTAATTGGTACATGCTATATCGTTGGTCATAACGCCCGTAGTATTGGTATCGACTGCAAAACTACAAGATTTTCACCGAAAACTCACGAAACGTTCTTCTTTTTCTCTCGACTTTCCCGAAAAACTCCCTATCTTTGTCCGCCAAAAAAAAATATACAATATTTTCATGCACATAATACCTTAACAACGATGACCAACATCCTAAACACCATGCCGGCCACGGCTGCCCAGATTTCCACAAAAAACCAATTTGGATGTGTAAATATTTGCAAACCAATTATTTGCAATATGCGCAATTCCCTGAAAACCAAAAACGCGTTGCTCTTGCTGCTCGGCTTCTTGGTGCCCTTGGTGGCGCAGTCGCAGATTAACCCCTGCAGATACCCCACCGATCTCGCCGTTTCCGACATTACTGCAAACAGCGCACAATTGAGTTGGACGGAGAATGGCAATGCCACCGAATGGCATATCATGCTGAACGAGGACAATGCCCATCTGGTTTATGCCAACACAAATCCCTTCGTCTTGACAGGCCTCACTCCCGGAACCAATTACGCAGTGAAAGTGAACCCTGTTTGTGAGGTTGACAAATGGAGTGATGCAATCAATTTCACCACGATTCCCTTTGAGGGAAGCGGCACCGAAACCGACCCCTACATCATCGCCACAACGGACGACATGGCAGCTTTGGCCACTTTGGTGATAGGCGGAAACCAATACAGCGGCACCCACTTCCTGATGACCGCCGACCTCGACTATTCCGAGAAAGACTATACACCCATCGGCAACACTATCAATCCTTTCAGCGGCTTTTTCGACGGCAACGGTCACACCATCAGTAACGTGACCCTTAGCAGCGAAAGTGGTTCTACAGGCGTTTTCGCCTGGGTGAGAGGTGGCATCGTGGAAAACCTCACCCTCGACCAGAGCAGCATAGGATACCGCGGCTATGGTCTTGGCGGCATTGCCGGAGACGTGGAAGATGCCACCATCAGGAACTGCATCAATAAGGCCAGCATCACAGCGAATGATTTTCAATATGAAGGGCATGACATTGGCGGCATTGTGGGATATGCTGGCAACAGCAACATCATTGATTGCCAAAACTATGGAGATGTTGACGGATGCTATCGGGTTGGCGGCATTGTAGGAAGTACCGGCGGCAATACCCTCGTCTCTGGTTGCCAAAACCATGGGGATGTGAACTACTCAGGAGGGTATCTGTCTGAATACATAGGAGGCATTGTTGGAGATGCCGAGAACAGCACCATCAGCCATTGCAAAAACACAGGTATCGTCTTTGGATATTATACTGGCGGCGGCATTGTGGGATATGCCGCTGGATGTACCGTCAACCATTGCCTAAATTTAGGTAATGTTGACGTAGCTCATGAAAGAGTAGGCGGCATTGTAGGACGCGCCAGAATAAGCTCGGTAAGCAACTGCTTGCATTTGGGTAAAATAGAAGGATATGGTAGGATTGGTGGGATTGTAGGCCGAAATGATGGGACCGAAAACACTTACGCCAACAACTATCACCGTGAATCCTTTTATGCCGGCATCGAAGGCACCAATGTGGAAGGGCAGGCGATGTACGGCTATGCCGTCAGTGGCGAGGATGGCATCACTGTCGGTTTGGCGGGCAGCATAGGCTTGGCCTACGAGGACATTGTTTATGCAGGCAACGGGCAGGATGTCGAACTTGCCCTTGGCGATATGGCTTATATGGCTAATGCAGGCACGCTCACCCTAAACGGCGACACATGGATACTCACCATGCCCGCCGAGGATGTGGTCATCTCCATCGACCCTTGCCCCATGCCGATAAACATCGCTGTCGGCATCCTCACGCACCAAACCGCCGACATCACTTGGGATGGCAAGGCGGAGAGTTGCACGCTGCGCTACAGGGAGGCCGTGGAAACCAATTGGACAACGCCCGAAGACGCCACGGCGATAACGGGCCACGTTTACCGCATCATCGGCCTTGAAACCAGCACCACATACGAAATGCAAATGAAGAGCAACTGCGACGATAGTGAGTGGAGCGAAACGCTCACCTTCACCACCATGGCCGAGGGCAAGTATTTCATCGGCGAAGGCGACTGGTGCGAGGCCGGGAGTTGGGTGCCGGCAGGCGTGCCCACATTAGGCGACGATGTCACCCTCCGCGCCAACGCCACAGTGCTCACGGGTTGTGTGGCCGAAGCCAACAGCATCAACCTTGATGGCAACACCCTCACCATTGAGGACGGCGGACAACTGAAAAGCAACAACAATGTCAATGCGACCATCAAGAAGCACATCACAAGCTATGGCGAAAGCACCGACGGCGGCTGGTACTTGGTAGGCTTCCCGACGGATGTCTTCCCGGGGCCTGCCCCCATTGACTTGGGTCTCATCACCACCGAGAGCGACTACGACCTTTACTATTTCGCGTATAATGTCCCCGACGGCCTTGAATGGCGCAATTACAAGGCTGGGTCTATTATTAGAATACAGGCTTTACTCCGGTATGGCTACCTTTACGCCAATGCCGCCGACATGGACATCGTCATGAGCAACAACCTTAACGGCTCCGCAAACGACGACATCATAAGGCTATTTTACGATGGAGATTATGTCTTTAAGGGCTGGGAGTTGCATGGCAATCCGTTCCCCTGCGACGCCTATGTTTTGGACAACGCCACGGGCGAATACCGTAATTTCTACAGGATGAACGCCGCCGGCGACGGCTTCATTGCCGCTACGGGTGTCGTTCACCCGATGGAAGGCTTCTTCACGCAGGCCACGGCAACAGAAGAAAAGATAAGAATCTCCAGAAACGCCCCTGCTGTGCAAGGCAACATGTTGAGCGTCAATCTGATGGAGGCCAATTCAACGCACAGAAACGCCGCCCCCACCGACCGCGCCATCCTCCGCTTCGGCGAAGGCAACGCGCTGGAGAAATTCAGTTTCAGAGAAGGCACGAGCAAGGTCTATATCCCGCAAGGCGGGAAAGACTACGCCATCGTTTGCGCCGATGGCCAAAACGAGATGCCCCTCAACTTCAAGGCCGCGAAGAACGGCACCTACACCTTGGACTTCGACATGGAAAACGTCGAATTCGATTACCTCCACCTTATAGACAACATGACCGGCGCGGATGTGGATTTGCTGGCTTCGCCAACCTATACCTTCACGGCCAAGACGACGGATTACGCCTCGCGTTTCCGCCTCGTATTCAACGCAGAAGACGCTTCGACAGGCTCAGCGTCCGATGCACCGTTTGCCTATATCAGCAACGGAAACATTGTCATCACAGCGGACGCAGGCGATGCGACCCTGCAAGTGGTGGACGTGCTGGGCCGCGTGGTTCGCACTGTAGGGCTGTCACAATGTGGCAGTCGTACAACGACCACGGGAATGCCCGCGGGCATGTACGTTTTGCGCCTGATTGACGGCGATTCCGTCAGGATGCAGAAAATTGTCGTGCCGTAGGTAAATCGTTTCAGGTCAAGCGTTTATCGACAGATCTCAAAAAAAACAACAAAAACGCTTGCCAATTCGGAAAAAGTCCGTACTTTTGCAACGGGTAAGTCTTATACGACCAGCTCCCTCTGAAATCCCCCAGGACAGGAATGTAGCAAGGGTAGGAGGTCGTAGCGGTGCGATATGAGTAGCTTACCCTTCTTTGTTTTAAGGACACGGGATTGCAGGCTTCGAAACTCGCGACAGCGATAGTCAATCCGTGAAATCGGATGCTGGAAACCTTCTATGTATCAAACAAATCCGTAGTTAAAAAGAACGATTTCAAGTATCTTGTCGACCAATTCGCCGACATCCGCATCATGCGCTACCGCATCCCCGATTGGGAAAACCTGACTCTGCAACAAAAAGAAGTGAAAGTGCGCTACGATGCAATTGGATTGAAACCTTATGGCGGTTTCATCAGTCCGGAAAATGTTCCAGTTGTTGAGGACGGCAAAGTCGTCGACTATCGACCATATTATCCTTCAGATTTTCTCGTCCAGCATCTTGAATATGGAAAAAAGTATGCATTTCTCGAAGTTTTTCAACCGTCAGATTACTTATATATTTAATAAGGTGTCATTTTTTGTATTTTTTTTGTAATTTTTGAAAAAATATCTTGTTGTTTGCCAGTGTTTTGAGTTGTTTTTTGCATTTTTTTTTCGAAAATAGTTTTTTGTGTTTGGAAAAGTTGTACCTTTGCAGCCTCAAACGACGGTACTGGAGATGTGGTTTGGAGGGGTTGGGTTCGTTGTTTGGGGGTTCATTGACAGTCTGGGGCCAGC
>ONVP01000007.1 GCA_900321315.1 uncultured Bacteroidales bacterium | reverse complement strand
TAGGCGCCGCCGTCGATGCTATAATAAACAAGGAGCGAGTCTTGTTTCAGGTTGGCGCCGCTGTAGGCGATGAACTTTGAGGTGACAGCGATGGAGTCTTGCCATTCTTGTTCCCCAAAAATCACATTGCGGTGATCGACGAAGAGCATGTTGAAGTCCATCACGCCACGGGTGCGGCAGTGGAGGGCGTCGGTGTTTTCCCAAGGCGTGTTGGTGTTGTTGCTCACGCCGACGATTTCGTAGCCCGGCATGGCTTGGCGATACACTTCAAGGGCTTGGTTGTTGTAGTTGCTGTTGTTTCCAATCGGCACATAGACGGTCTTGTTGAGGATGAGGCTGTTGGTGTAGGGAGCCACGGTGTAGCCGCCAGGCTCATCGACGCGATACACTTTGTAAGGATAGCCCCAGCAGCAGTTGGTGGTTTCGAAGTATTCGGCCACTTGCTCGTAGTATTGGTAACGCGGATTGTTTTGCGGCATTCGGGCGATGAGAATCTTGTCGGGAGCGAGATACTTTCCCCAGCAATCCACGTGGGCGATGTAGTCGCCTTGCGGGTCGATGGTGATGTGGTACGGGTCGATGCCGAGATAGTCGCGCATTTTGTTGCGCACGTTGGCTTCGTTGTTGTTGTTTTCCGTCAGGATGAGGTCGTCGCTCACGCCATGGCCTCTGCCGTCTTGCATCATGTTGCCGCCAGTGTGTTCGAGCCTCATGCCGTACATGGGGATGTTCCAGAAGTTGGCAAACACGCCTGACATGTCGTCGTCGTCGGGGCGCGGACGGTTGTAGATATTATCGACGATGGCGGGATGGCGGTCTTCAAAGATGTACCACGGGCCGTAGTCGCGCACCCAGTAGGAGTTTGAAGCAGCATTCACGAAGGTGACGTTGCTCATGTTCACGCCTGCGTTTTGGAAGGCGTTTTGGGCTTGGTTTTGCTGTTGGGTTGCAACGATGCAATACACCATGCAGTTGTTCGACATCTGCGCCACAAGGTTCGTCGGAATGCCCAAAGGATAACGTATCATCACGCCTTGCATCGGCTCAAACTCGGCCACAAAGCGCGGCTCGCCCGCCGGCGGGTCGGTTTCAGTGAAATTGACGCCACGGGTATTGTCGTACATTTCGGCCTCGGAGAGATAGTGCCATCTCTTCCAGTCGGGTTTCTTGCTGTCTTGGGCTTGCACAGTGGCAGCCATCATGAATAAAAGGGTTAGGATTGATAAGGTTTTTTTCATTGTTTTGAACTTGAAAAATTATCAGCAAAAGTAGTTATATTTGTGAAATCACATCAACTTCTGGTAAAACTGCCACCACTTGTCGGGCAGCTCGTTGCGCATGGCTTGGTCGTAGTCTTCCTTCGCGCATGGCAGGAAATGATGGCGCTCGAAGCGCTTGTCGTCGGATTGCAGGAACGAGAGGTCCATCCACCATTTGCCGGTAATCTTGTGGCAGAGAAACACAAGGTCTTGGCTGTCGCCGATTTGCACATTGTAGCGGATGAAGTCTGTGCTCCCAACCGTAGGTATGTCGTCTTGGCGGTTCGAGAAACCCTCCATGAAATACCAAATCATCTCAGCGATGAGGTTGGCAGTGCGAGCGTTGATGTCGTAGTGAGGGTTGTACTCGAAGAAGCCTATGGACGAAAGTTTGTAGCTCAGTCCGGCATAGCGTGCCATGCGGCAGGCTTCCTCGCCGGTGAAGCCGTTGGGCGAGGCATTCCGTACCCCGGGCGCATCGGCGGCGCGGACGGCTGCGATGTCGAAACTCAAAAGGTTGGCGTTGCGGATAAGTGGCTCGGTCAGTTCGATGTTTTGCTTGACACTACCCAAGCGGTAGGCATCGAAAAGCAACTGCTTCATTAGTTCAATATTCTCTGTATCAACATAATACGACTGGTATCCAATGTTGGTGAAGTTGAACAGGAAATTGGGTTGGTGCAGGATGATGTGGCTTAGATAGGAATGTGAGTTGAGCGGGTCTTGGTCGTTGCCGATGTCGAACATGGAATCGACGGCGGCGATGTTGATGAGCTTGCCCGTCGGCTCATACACTTGGTACATCGTATAGGTGAGGTCTTGCCCCGCCCCGATGACGATAGGCACAATCTTGTTCTTCAGAAGTTCCGTAAGCACTTGATTGACGGCGAAATAGGTATCGTTTATTTCCTTTCCTGTCTTCACGTTGCCGAGGTCGATGATGCGGAGGCTGGGCCAGTGGTTGAAAAGTGGATAGAGGGCTTTGCGGACATGGTCGATGCCGTCGGCGCAGCCTTTGTTGTCGATGGCGCCGCGTTCTTCCTTGATGCCGATGATGGCCAAATCCACACCTTCGAGGTCGGGAAACTCGGCGTTGTCGCGATGGATGGTGATGGTTTCGCCCAAAGTATTCTTGCCCGGACGAAACGGATCGCTGAAACTCTTTTCGGGAACAGGATCGAGAAACAGGTTGATGTCCATGGTGTAGTGTTAATTCGGAATGTTGAATGCGGAATGCGGAATATCGCGATGCGCTACTGGGCTTCGCCTCTATTCCGCATTCCGCATTCCGCATTTATTTATACAGTTTCTGCCAGTTCTTATACTCGCGGTCTTTCCACGGTGCATTGTGGTAGGCGTAGCTAACGATGGCGGGGATGACGGTGGTGCCTTCGGCATAGACCATCTGTTGGAGTTCCTCGCTCACCTTGCCCCACGAGCCGGCCTCGAGCAGCGTGCTGGACGAGCAGGCGCCGTCGCGCACGTCGGCCACGGTGATTTGGATGGCGTATTTGTGCATGGGCACCTCGACGCCAAGGATTTCGGCGCAAACGACGGTGTCTTGAGCGAAGTTCTTGGGTGTGCCGCCGCCAATCATGAAGAGGCCGCTTTCGGGGCTGTTCATCTTGATTTCGGTCAGTTCGAGGAAGTCGGCCACCGAGTCGATGCTGACGTAAGGCTTGCCGGCTTTCTTGCGGAGCCACTGGTGCTTGCCGATGCCGAAACCGGCACTGCTGTCGCTGAAGGCAGGGCAGAAGATCGGCACGCCGCACTCGTAGCAGGTCTGGATGAGGCTTTCTTTCTTCACGGCGTGGCCATCAGCGAGCCATTTGCCCACCTCGTAGAGGAACTCGCGGCTGCTGTAAGGACGCGGTTCAAGCAGGTCAGCGATGTCGCAAGTGGTCTGGTCGCAGGCTTGCAGCTCTTCCTCGTCGATGAAGGTGTCGTAGATGCGGTCGATGTAAAGTTCGCGCAAAGTGGTGTCGGGGATGACATTCTCTTTCGTGCCGATGTAGTGCTTGTAGCCAAGAGCCTCGAAGAGGTCCATGTCGATGATGCTGGCGCCCGTGGCGACCACGGCATCAACCATCTTGTTCTTGACCATCTCCACATACACTTGCATACAGCCGGCAGCCGAGGTCGAGCCGGCGATGGTGAGGATGTTGGTGCAGTCCTTCTCCGCAATCATCTGGCAGAGGATGTCGGCGGCACGGGCCGTATCACGCGAGGTGAACGACATCTTGCGCATGGCGTTGATGAGTTCAGTCGAGTCGTACTTCTTGATGTCGATGTGTTCGACAACGTCTTTCAGAAGGTCTTTCTTTTCCATTTTATTCGATTTAAGATTTAAGATTGCAAAAGTAGGAAATTATTTGCTTGGTTGCCCGAAAAGGACAAATAATCTTATTCAAGCTTCGCACGTTGCGGTGCATCCCGTCGGGATGCGGTTGTCTCTCGGTCTTGTTTTACCTAAAGCGCATCCCTATGGGATTCCATGCCACTGCGCCCATCCAATCCCATAAGGACTTACGCTCGGTAAAGCATATAACTATCAACCTTTTGCATCCCGTAGGGATGTGCGAAACTTGAATAACCTTATTCCACCACGATTTTCCGTGTTTCGCCGCCTAAAGTCACGAAATACATCCCTTGCGGCAACTCCACCTTTTCCTTGCCTTTGATTTCCTTGGTCAGGATGGTTTGCCCGAGAGCGTTGGTGACGGTCATGGCGCCCGCGCCTTCAATGATTACATATCTCTTGGCTGGATTGGGATAAACCTTGAAGATGCTTCTATGGTTTTCGCAAAGTCGGGTAAGGGGTGTCGTGCAAAACACCGCCTCGGGACTTGCGGGAGAGGCATGATAGGACCTCGTTTCCTTTTTGCGTTGCGTGAAGGTGTAGGATGTGCTCGGCGCGAGGCCTTCAAAAATCGGGGAATCTTGCCATTCGCCGCCGTCAATGTTGTACTCGCAATCTTCTATGGCCACAAGAGTGATGCTCGAATCGGTGTTGCTCTCCATCAGTGGGGCTTCGGGCATGGCTTGTTCTGCCTTTTTGATGGGACCGACAAAAGGCGAAACTACAATTCCTATGCAATTTGCGACAGAAACTTGCACGCAAATGCTCTCGTCAATATCGTCTTCGGTCAAAGTATAAGTCTGGAAAACAGCACCTTCAATGGCTGTTGTGTCTCTCTGCCATTGGTACGTCAATTCGCCCAAATCGGGGATGTACGGGATTGAACCCAAATCTGTTACGGCAGTCAGGGTTTGTCCGAAAACAGGTTCGCCGTCAATCTTGACCTCACCAATCAAAGTAGGCGTTACGCCATGTAATAAGTTTTCTATCGCTCCGTATGCATTCAGTCTTCTTCCCTCGGCGACCAAACCATCGAGAGAAGGCAGTTGGTCGGCACCGTCAAAAAGGGATTGTCTTACTGAAAGACAGAAGTTTGCGGGGTCGCTTTTGCAGGCTTGCATCATTTCCTCGGGCATGGCAGCATACATCAGCGCAATGGTTCCGGAGACTTGCGGAGTGGCCATTGAGGTTCCGGTGGAGTTGCCATAGTTGTTGTTGGGCGTTGTGGAATAGATGCTTGTGCCGGGTGCGCCAATGTCGATGCTTTCGATGCCGTAACCCGCACTGCCGTATTTCTCGTCGGAAGAATTGGTGTTTGTGATACCTATTAAATAATCCCCCGGGCAGGCTGACGGCACATCGCCCACCACATCGACATTCACATTCATGTTCGGGCCGGCACCACAACTCAATATGCCTACATTGCCCATCTCGTCGTACATTGAGCACCAAATGGGGTAGTTGTCGGGATTGCCGTAATCGACGCCAAAGGAAGAATTGGTGGCCACGACGAAAGCGCCTTCCTCGCCGTTGGTTTCATTGTATCGCGCCCGCATCTCCAAAGCGTAGGAATAAGCCTCCACAACAATAGACTCATTGCTCGAACTGCCGCTGATGGGCATGATTTTCACGTTCCAATTCACGCCACAAACGCCTTTTTCATTATTGCCGACCGCCCCGATGATGCCCGAAACATGGGTGCCGTGGTGGTTGCTGCCGATGTATCCGTTGTGGTTGTAGGTATTCCAGCCGTGATAGTCATCAACATAGCCATTGCCATCGTCATCGATTCCGTTGTTGGGAATTTCGTGGATGTTTTTCCAGAAATTCAGGTCCTCATGGCTCAAATCGGCACCACCGTCAATGACGGCCACGACAATAGTGTCGCCCATTGCCGTGACACCGCCCGTGGCGAACTCTTCCCATGCCTGCGGCAGGCTCATGATGGCCGGTGCCCACTGCAAATTGTAATAAGGATCGTTCGGAACCGCCTCGCGCAGCACAATGTTGGTGTGGTTGTTCTGAATGACCCGTACATCATTGTTTTTTGTCAGACGACTCATTTTTTCCTCTCTCGGCTCTTTGCTGTCGGTAATTTCGAAAAGCCAGATATTCAGCCTTTTGGACAGTTGTCTCTTAGGCACAATTCCAACATTGGCCTTGGCGGCAAAGCTTGAGGCATCCACATCTTGCTCCAACCAAATGATAAACTCATTCTCTACGTAAGTTGAGTTTTCGGTCTTGGTGTTTTGTTCCTGAGCGTAGGAAAACACAGACAAAAGCACCATCGTCAAAACGATTGCTGATTTGATGATAGACAGTTTCATTTATGTGTTGTTTTTAAGATTAATGATTCATTGTTTCGATTGATGGGCAAAAATAGTAAAACTTTCTGAATTTCAGAGTCTTCAAAGTGTAATTAATTTATTGATAAAAGTGTCAAGTTTTACTTGTCGTTTTCATCTTTTGATGACAATTAGAGTATAATTCAAAGAAGTCGAAATCCATGATTTGGCAGATTTTCCACAAGGTATCGGTATAAATCCACTGATTTTCGAAGATGCCATAAACATTCTGCCGAGAGCATTGCAACTGGGCGGCAAACCAAGTCACGCTACGACCTTGTCGGTCAAGTTCTTCTTTAATGAGGTGTCCGATATGTGGAGGTTCATTCATAACTGCTTGCTTATTGATGAGCCAATCTCTTGCAAGCCATGAAAAAAGCGTGAAACTTTTTGCATTACCTTTCAACTGCGGTTTAATCTGGACTACCGATACAAATAGATAAGTGCAAAATGTTCACGCTTGAACGCATGAACTTAGAAGCGCTTATTCTCATTTGTATGAAAGTGTCCAGTTTCCAGTTGAGAGAACAAGAGCGTTAAGCTCAGGGGATTAAATATGTTAGAATGTTAGATACTTTTTATCGTCAAAGTTGATTTTAATTATACATAAATTATTCAATTCCAGCCTGTTTCATAATAGCCATAAAAGTTCCTTTCTTTAAGTCCTTTCCATTATGATAGGGCACGATGATGGTCTTGTTATTAATTCGGATTATAATACACTTGATGTAATCCTTTTGCCCTCTTGAAAACATAGCCGTTTTCTTCAACCAACTGAATCAAGTATTTGGGACTCAGGTTCATACAGCCATCAAATTCAGTGAATACTCCAACACATTGCTATCATCAGGAACATATTCACCCCTATCCTGCAATTCCTCTATATAAAGTTCTATGGCTTCCTTAGCCATATCAATGGCCTCATCGACAGTTTCCCCGTATGTAATGCAACCTGGCAAGGAAGGCACAAACACCGTATATCCTCCTTCCTCCTCTTTCCTTAGGTTGATTTTGTAAGTTCTATTCATAACTTAACCTTGTTGTTTTCATTTGCAAAAGTAACAAAAAACTTGAAACCGATAGTTTTCCGCATCGTTTTTTCACGATAACGCCACTTCAACCCATCGCCCATCCTTGAAATTCACCACACTACGATAGCCCGCTTTCTTCAAGGCTTCCTCGGCAGCGGCAAATTCGAGGGTGATTTCGCTGAAATGGTGCGCGTCGGCGGAGATGATGGCGGGGATGTGCATCTTGCAGGCCTCCTCCATCAGCCAAGGCGAGGGATAGAAGCCGTTGTAGCGTTTCTTGTAGATGCCGCGCGTGTTGATTTCCATAACGAGGCCTTTTTCGCGAATGAGGTCGAGGGTTTCTAAAGCTAACTTGCGATACCAAGGCTCGTCTTCGTGGAAATAGCGGTCGCGGTTATGCATCTTGATTTTGTCGAAGTGGGCGATGATGTCAAACGACTCGTTTTCAATCATTTCGTTGGACTGTTCAAAGAATCGGCGCACGGCGCGACGGATGTCGCCGTCGAAGAACTTTTGCAGGCCTTCGTCGTAAACTTCCCACTTCGGCCCATCGATGAACCAGATTTCGTCGGGATTTATTGTTTGGGTCGGCGTTTCGGCAGGCTCACCGACCTTGGTTTTTTCAGGTCCCTGAGCCTGTCGAAGGGCCGGATTGACAACCAAATGCACGCCACCAATCAGATAATCAAGATGATACTTTTCTTTGGTCACGGCGAAAGGTTCGGAAACGCCCGTGAGATAATCGGCCTCCAAACCGCAATAAATGTCGATTTTGTCCTTGAATTCCGCTTTCAGTTGGGCGATTTCGGCCACATAACACGGCATATCGGCCTCCTTGACGGAAAAATCGTTGTCGAAGGGCAAAGGGCTATGCTCGGAAAAGCCCAATGTCGTCAAGCCCTGACGGACAGCCTCTTCCACGATTTCGCGAGGCTGCGACTTGCCGTCGGAATAAATGCTATGGGTATGTAGATTGAAGTTTTGCATGATTGCTCTTTTTCGGTTTTATGTAGAAAGAATTATGCAAAAATACGGCTTTTTGCAAAAAAATCTTCTTGATTTGTAACTTTTCGGCGATTTCTCCGTATTACTATGGAAATTCAAATCCAATCAACAATGAAAACACAAATCTTAAACAGAGCTTTGATGCTGATGGCTTTATGCCTCGTTGCCTTTGGTTGCAACGCCCAAAAATTCGACAACTCCACCGTGAAAACCATCGACTTGAACCGCTATGCTGGCGAATGGTACGAGATTGCCCGTTTTGACCACCGTTTTGAACGTGACCTTGACTATTGCAAAGCTACCTACGTGCTGTGTTGCGACAACCGAATCAATGTTTTAAATACAGGTCAGAAAAACGGCCAATTCAAGTCTTCATCAGGGAAAGCCAAGACAACCAAAGAGCCTGGCCGCCTGCGCGTTTCCTTCTTCGGGCCTTTCTATTCTGATTACCGCGTCATGATGCTTGACCCTGATTATCAGTATGCCCTCGTAGGCAGCAAAAGCGCAAAGTACCTTTGGATCCTTTCTCGCACACCGAAACTGGACGAGAACGTAAAGCAAGCCATTCTTGCAGAAGCCACACGCCGAGGCTACGATGTCAGCAAGCTTATTTGGGTAAAGCAATGAATGGTTTGTAGGACTGTCATACTATGGCCTCCGCACGACGAATTTTCGAAGCGGCTGCCTCGGTGCGACAGCCCTACATGGTGGAAACCACCTTATAAACCTTATCCCCGCGCCTCACCAACGACTTCACGGGAATGGAGCACAGCTCGCCTTTCACGGTTTGCTCAACAGAGCCCAAATCCACGCGGATTTCGCTCAAAGTGTCTTCATAAACGCCGGTGGTCGGACCGATAATCATGATTTGTTCGCCGAGTTTGAGGTCGTGGCTGTCCATTCGGATTTCGGCCACGCCCAATTTGCTGTAGTAGTTGGTAATCAACCCAATATATTCCTTGGTTTGGGTGGCTTGCGAGCCGTATTGCTTCGACCACTCGAAGGTGCGGCGGCCCAAATAATAGCCGTCCCAGAAGCCACGGTTATAAACGCTTTTCAGCCGTTCCATCCAAGCGTCGATTTTCTCTTGAGTGAACGTGCCTTCGCGGATAGCCTTCACCGCCTCGCTGTAAACCGACACGGTTAATTTGGTATATTCCGGCGAGCGACCGCGACCTTCGATTTTCAGCACCTCGACACCGGCATCCAAAACTCTATCCAAAAACGGCAAGGTGCAAAGGTCTTTGGGCGACATAATGTATTCATTGTCAAGGGCCAACTCATAGCCTTCCTCGCGTTCGTGCACGTCGTAGCTGCGGCGACAAAGTTGCAGGCAAGCACCTCGATTGGAAGAGGAATTGTAAAGGTCTTGGCTGAGATTGCACTTGCCCGAGATGGCCATGCACAGCGCGCCGTGGCAAAACACTTCGATACGGACCAAGTCGCCATGAGGCCCGCGAATCTGCTGACGCTCAATCTCTTCGGTGATGTGCTTGACTTGGCCGATGTTCAACTCGCGGGCAGTCACCATCACATCGGCGAACTGCGAATAGTAGCGCACGGCTTCCAGATTGGTGATGTTGCATTGTGTGGACATGTGCACTTCAATGCCGATTTGCCGCGCATATTGGATTACGCTTTGGTCGGAAGCGATGATGGCCGAAATGCCGTTGGCTTTGATGGCATCCAAAAGTTGGTGCATCTCGTCCATTTCCTCGTCGTAAATAACGGTATTCACTGTGACATAGCTCTTTACGCCGTTTTCGTTGCAGGTTTCGGCCAACTGGCGCAGGTCGTCAAGGGTGAAATTCTTCGCCGAGCGCGAGCGCATATTGAGTTTGCCTATGCCGAAATAAACACTTCCTGCACCGGCTTGTATGGCGGCTGACAGGGCCTCGTAGGAGCCTACTGGAGCCATGATTTCGATGTGGTTTTTCATGGCCGCAAAATTACAACAAAAAGCCGGGAAAACCTTTCGCTCCCCCGACTTTTTCAATTCCTATAGTTCTGCGATTTCTGCGTGAAATATTATTCCTTCACGAACTTCTGCATAGGTTGAGGAATAGTGGATGCGTCAAAAGTACAAAAATTTTCGGAAGAACAATCTTAAATTCCGATGGATTTACAAATCCGACCGACGGAGGCTTCACTTCACCTTCTTGAATTCCTTTTTCAAATCGCCTTCCTTGATTAGTTGGTTGATGTAGGCCGTATCGATGCCCATCGGATTGCTGCCATTGTAGTCATAAAGATTGTAGTTGTCGGTGGCACTAAAAAACTCAATGAAAGGATCGTCATCAATAATCATTTGCTTCAATGTGTCAATCGAATAATTCATTACGTTTTCATTGTATTCCTTTGGACTGATGGAAAGAAACGCGGCATCGGGCGACATTTCGTAATGAAGATAATAGCCTCCATACAGCGGCATGGGAAATAGCGTGGTGTCGACGTCGTCATAGTAGCCGTAAATGTAGTCTTTGTCTTTGTTATAAAGGACGTAAGCATTATTGGTATAGTCGCCTTTGGTTTTATAGACTTGTACAAAGTCACCATTGATGCAACATTTCCATTTGATGCACGAACTCATTGAAACGACGACAAGCAGCATCGCAAAAACAACAAATCTTTTCATAACTATTTGAATTTTAAATCTTTGAATCTTAAATCTTTAAATTTTGAATTTTAAATCCACTTAATGCGGTCTGACCACCACAAGAAATGGTTTCTTCATAAACTATTGGGCATTGAAATAATCCTGTTCGGTAATCGTGTAGGTAAGGCATCCAAAACCATCATAATTCATAAGGAAAAAATGGCTTCGTTTTGTTGTCCAAACATAGTGCTCGCCCTCAAAATCGTAGGGTCCGTTTCCTTCTTCTTTTGTGTAAACCAATTGTTTGCCATCGTCAAAAGTGAAGGTTACGGTTTCGCCATAGATGTCCGAAAGCAAATTCCCTTTTGCCATTTCAAAACTTGCTGTTCCCAATCCTTGCACACTATAGAAAGTGGTGTCTTTGGCTTTTTCAAGGGTGATGCCGTCAGGATGGTCATACCAAAAACCAGGTTGGACAACGGAAATGAAGGTGACGGCATGACCGCTGTCATTAACGAGTTTGAATGAAATGTCAAACATTGGGTCGCAGGATGTCAGCGTCACTGCCAATAGGCACAGAATGAAAACTGTTTTCTTCATAATTATTTGAATTTAAACAACTTACCTCCCAAAGTAAAAATTATAAGCATAGTGCAAAAACACCGCAGGCTGCAGACGGTTTTTGAGGGATGTATGACCATCGCCAAAATCTATTATTTCACTTTTCATGTTGATGAGTTGCCCGCCAATGCCAAGGTCGGAATGGCCAATGGAATAGCCAACGATGAACTGAGTGTAAAACCCTTCCATTGAAAAACTCTGAGAATAAATTACAGGCATCATCAAATCATATCTTTTAAGGCTAAACGCATACCCAGCACGGATTTCGGCGTATGGCCTCGTCTTTCCTGCGCCAAAGCTATATTTTGCATCGGCAAAAACGGGCATGTATTGGAGAAATTGGTGTACACAATAATTAGCACCGATGCCGACACACAAACGGTCAGTCACTTGATAACGAAAAACAGGCCCAATCGAGCCAAAAAGGTCGATGGAATTAAAAGTGCCTTGATAAGGATGGCAGAACAAAATGCCTGCATTGGCTTCGGCTTGAAGCACAAACTGGCCCTTTTCTTGGGCGTGGAGACTGCATACGATAAACAGCAAACCGAGCAATAAAACAATGGTCTTTTTCATAAAACTCATATAGTTTTGGCGTTTTATGGGATTCTCGTCAGTGAGAAATCGCCTCTCTCGAAGTACAGTAGGCCATACTCTTCGTTGTAGTACCAATCGTAGAGCAGTTCGCCCGTGTATTGGTTGTAGAGTTTTTCGTGATGGACGAGTTCGAAGTCGATGCCATTTATTGTGACATTTTCATACGAGGAAGGCAAATCGCAGCTAATGACAAGTTGGTGATGCCAGTTGAAATACATTTCTTTTTCCGGAAGAATGGTGAAGCTGATAAAGAACGGGTAGGTATCACAAGCCAAGTCCACCGTTCGGGCATAGCAATAGTCTCTTGGCATACCAAAATATATCGAGTCCGCTCCATAATTATGGTAATAATCATAGCCGTCTGAAGGATGGGTAAAGTCTATTACCACTTGAAAGACAATCGTGTCGTTGTCTTGGTTGAGGAATTTCACCGTTTGTCCCATTTGGTAGGGAATGGCAGTAGCGTCTTCTTCCGAGAGGGGAAGTAATTCGACATTTTTTGAGCACGAGCACAACGCTATGAGTGCCATGCAAATCATGATAGTTTTTTTCATTGCAGAAGGTTTTTATTGTTAATACTAAGTTTGATTTCCGATGGATTTTCAAAATGGAACCAGCCCGAGGCTTCGTCCATGCCGTTGGTGATGTAGAGTTTGTAGTCGCCGGTAGGTTCGTTGCCCATGAAAATGCGCAGTGTGGCAGGTTGTTGTTTGCTCACTCTTCGGGCAAAAAACACGTCGCCATTTTTCGCGGTAAGGGTCATGGCACAGTTTTCTACCATTTCGTTGAAATAGACATAAACGACTTTTTCAACCAATTCAGCGTAGATGTTGACATAACGCATGTCGGGTTTCATCAGCGAGCCTTTCAGGTCGATTTTGTCCTTGTCGTCGCCCGAAACGTAATTCATCATGGGTTTTTGTTTCTCACACGAAGCGAATGTCAAAACGATGACGGTGAGAATGGATAATAATAAAGGTTTGTATTTCATGGTTTTATACATTTTCTTTCATTTTGTTGTTGAGGCTTGCCCTCACCTTATCGACATTATAGACGCTGCAACCGAGCACATTGGCATACTCTTGGCGAGAAAGCTTGAAGTGCGAGAGCAGGCAGTAGCGGAATTCCATTTCGCTGAGGTCAGGATATTGTTCTTTGACCGAGGCGATGAAGCCCGGATGCACGCCCTCGAAAGCGGCCTCAAAACCCGCCCAATGGTCTTCGCCCTCAAAAAGCGAATGTTCCAAGTCCTTGAAAGCCATCGGATTGCTGCGGTCGCGCGACAACACCTCGAAACAGCGGATGATGTTGCATTTCTGCAAGTATTCGTCTTTCAGCTTGTCGCCAAATTCTGCCTGTAATTCGCTTTGCTGTGCGTTCTGCTTCTGTAGCTCATCGTATTGCGCCTGCATTTCGGTTTGCGCTTGCTGTTGCTGCGCGTTGCGTTTTTTCAGTTCCAGCAGGTTCGCGTTGATTTCGGCCTCGATACGCTTCTTTTTCAAGGCGTTGAGAATCAAAACGGTGACCAAAACCAAGGCAGCAATCAAGACGATGGTCAGCACAATGATGAGCCTTTGTCGTGAGAGCATTTGGCGATTGTGCTGGTTGGCCTGCGCCTCAAAGTCGTATTTTTTCTGGATTTCTAAGACGGAACTTTGGGTTTGGTCGGAAAGCAAGTCCAAGGCGACTTTTTCGTGTTGTTTTTCAAACAGATAAGCACTTTCATAGTCGCCCACAGCAAGCGCGTCTTTTATCAAGAAGCCATAAACGGCAGCTTGCGTTTCGGGCCTACATTCCACTTCCTCTATCGCGCTGAGCATCCGTGTTTTGTAGTATTCCAACGAGTCGCGCTCGTCCAAGGCCAAATACACCTTGGCGAGGTTGAGCAAGGCGATGGGGCGGCGTTTTTCGTCCACCAAGGGCAAGGTCTTGCGCAGGCAGTCCAAGGCGGCATCGTTCTCGTCAAGCAGTTGATAGGCAACGGAATAGTTGTTCCAAACCGAGGCTTCGGTGACCTTGTCCTCAGCGGTTTGGGCCAAATTCAAGGCTTGTTCGAGATAGACGAATGCGCTATCATATTCGTCGATGACGATATTCATCATGGCCACGGCGTTGAGGCACTTGGCTTTGCGCGAAAGGCTGTCGCCCCACAGTTCGGCGGCGGCCTTGTAGTTCGAGATGGCCTCGACCTCGTGGCCGCTGTTGTTGAGCAGGTCTCCTATATAATATTGTGCGAAGGCCGCACTCACTGAGTCGCCAGCCATCCGACCATATTCATCCGCCTTTTTGTAGCAGTTCATGGCGGCCTCATATTCCTTTTTGGCTTGGCGCACGCAGCCGCTGTAGAGTGCGGCGGGCGCGGCGTTTTCGTAATCCTTTTGGCGCACGAAGTAGTCGTAAGCCTCAAAGATTTGGTCGTCTTGGCTGATGTCCTCGTAGGCCTTGTATTTGGCACGCACCTCCTCCACCACGGCACGCATCTGCTCCGTCTTGCTTTTCGTGTTGCAAGAGGGGAAGAGCAGAAGTGCTGCGAGGCACAAAAAAACTGTTTTCGTTTTCACCGATTTGCAGTTCATGGCGTGTTCTGTTTTTCGGTGCAAATGTATTACAAAATTTCGATGAAAAATACAACTGAACCGGCCATTACAAACTTTTGTAAAAATCCGATGTTGAAAATCAATGAGTTATGGTTTTTGATTACAACTTTTTTATTGCCTCAATGCCTTACATATCCTCCATCGAAAGACCTTTGTAGGCGACCTCGAATCCATACACTTCGTCGGTAGCCGAAAGGAAATGTTGCGCTTTTTCTTTCAATTCGCCCAAATTGATGCGGTCGGCGGTGCGCTTGACTTCAACGAAATCAATGCGACGCTCCATTTCGTTCACTGCCACAATGTCAATTTCATCTTCGCCTTTGCGGTTCCAATAGCCCCCGATGCGGGTATATGTGCCTTCCTCAATAAACTGGTTGCGGAAATAGCGTTCGAGCATCAGCCCTGAGAACGTGGGATAATCGCGCCGGATGATTTCTTTCAACTGTTCGACATTCCCCGACGCGATGAAACTCTGATATTTATGGACAAAGCGGAACCAAAACGCCAAAAAATTATCCGTGATGAAATATCGTATCTGGCGCGAGGAAGGCTTGGCGTAGATGGGTCGTTTCTGTGCCAGGATAAAGAAGTCGTTTTCCAATCGGGAGAGGTAGCCGCCAACGTCTTTCCCGCCAAGATAGGCCTCAATCTCGCTCCTTGAGGTCAGGCCTCGTGCCACACATTCAAGGATGGAGAAATAAATGGTGTAGTCTTTGCCGAATTCTTCCACAAGGAGATTCTTTCCTTCATTGAGAAAAGGAGCGTCGTCGCGGGCAATCAAATTCAGCATTTTCGTGAATGTCAGAGCGTTGTATTTGACAAAAAGCTCCACATACCAAGCCACGCCACCAGTAAAGGTATAGAGCGCAAGCAGGTCTTCATTCGTGTAGTCAGGTTGATGGTCGGCAAGGATTTGTTTCAGTGTTGCCGTTCCGAAAGGTTTCAAGCGAAGGATGCGCCCCGCACGGCTGAACAGAGGCTCCTTGCGGTCTTCAAAGATTTTGTGCATGAGCGAATGTACCGAGCCGCTGATGAGCAAGTTCATCCGGCTGTCGTCCTTGTGAAGGTCCCAATAATGCTGCATCTCGCCAAAAACTGCCGCATTGACACGGTCAAACTCCTGAAACTCATCAATAACCAAATTGAAAGTCAGCCGTTTGGAGAGCAGCATCAAATACTCAAACATTTTGCCGAATGAAGTGAAACTGCCACAAGCCTCGCCAAGTTGTTTCCTGATTTCGTCGGCGAACTCATTGCAGAGCATGGCTTCCGCTTTGCGCGTCACAAAAAAATACAAGGTGGGTTGCCCCGAGCAACTCTTCATCAGCAATGCTGTTTTTCCGATGCGCCGCCTACCCGTCAACACGGTCATCTGCCCTCCTTTTTCTGACATTTTTTTTATCTCAGCCAAAGATTTCAGCTCTTTTTCTCTGTTGTAAAATTCCATATTTCAATGTTTTAAAACATATAAATACATTAACGAAATGGCCATTACCGTAATGTACATTCCGTTGCAAAGATAATTAATCTCTGACAATTGTCTGTGGTTTGATCATTTTTTACTTCGACGGATTTGCAAATCCAATGGAACCAAAGTCTAACCCAAAATGTTGCGTTTGCAACTTGAATTCGGTTTTTCGGCTTGGGATGCTGAATTCAAAACCTATATTGGACGCTAAGGCCGAAATCAGCCCACTGGAATACAGTGTTGGGGATAAGAAACAAGCACGGACGGAAGTCTAATGATAGCTGGAACGGAATGGCATTGAAATGATAGTCCATACCAACTTGACCCACTGCACCTGCCGCGCCTGCAAAGTGAAATGGATGAATGGCATTGTTCTGCGCCTTTGCTGCAAAGGCCAAACCCATAACTGCAACCGCAAGAAGAATGGCTTTTTTCATTTTAATGAGCATAATAAAAAGGTGTTTGTGTTTACGGAGGGCAAAAACAGACAAGTTTTCCGTATAGCCCGCCGTAACTCGAAAAAAAAATGCGTTACGGCTGATTATAATGTATAAAATGCTTTATACGTCGCCGTAACTATGAATTATGTGCTGTTTTCATAGCTTATCACGAAACAAGTCGTCAAGCGTCACCACCTGCTGGAACACGTCGGCGTAGGCATTGCGTTTCAGACCGTAAGTGGTTACAAGCGTGGAATGTACAGCCTTGCGCGTCTTGGTGACATCAATAAAGACATTGTTTCTGTGTCGCAAGCGTTCCTCTTCCTTTTCGGTCATCAGGTATTCCTTGTTGGCGAATTTCATCTCGCAAAGGTTGATGACTTGGTCGCGGCGGTCAATGAGCAAGTCGATTTGTGCGCCTTCCTCGTCCTTGTTTTTGGGCTGGTAGGTCCACGAATAGGCTCCACTCGACACGCCGGCGATGCCCAAAGCCAACTTGATTTGCGGGACGTGCCATAGGCAAAGCCGCTCAAAAGCCAAACCCGACCAAGTGCTGTGGGTGTGCGAATCAAGCTTGGAGGTCCAGAAATGCTTGTCCCTTTTCTGCCCGTTCTTCATGAAACTGAAATAGAACAAGGTGAACGGGTCTATCAGCTGGTACAAGGCGTTGCGCTCGCGTTTCCCGAGGCAGGCGTAGCTGCGGATGAAGCCGCTCATTTCCAATTCTTCAAGGCGCTTCGTCAAGGTGCCGCTGCTTTTCTTGCCCAAAGATTTCTCCAATTCGAGCCGCGTCATCCCGATTTTCTTTTCCCCCAGCGCCTCGACGATGGCCAAATAAGGCTCCACGTTCTCAAAGAGCGAGGCATAAAGGTCGCCGAACTCGTTGCTGAGCTTGCCTTCCTTGCCGAAAAACAGCCTGTCCACGTTTTGCGCCAAACTGTATTGCCGCTCAAGCAGGCTCCAATAGAAAGGCACGCCGCCCATAATCATATATGCCTCCGCGATTTCCTTGCGCGACATGTTCAGGCCAGCCACTTCGGCATAACGCTCACACTCGGCAAGGTTGAACGGGGCAAGGTGTATCCGTTGCGTCAGCCGGTTGTGAAGCCCGCCTCGGTTGCGGAAGATTTTCCTCGTTATCCAAGAGGTGCTGCTGCCGCAAACGATGAGGACGATGTCTTTTTCGCGCCGCGCGGTGGCCCAACTGTTCCAAAAATGCTCCAAGGCGGTGACAAAGTTCGACTTGGGCGTGTCCATCCACGACAATTCGTCCAAAAAGACCACCTTTTTCCGTCCTTTCATCCCTTCAAGCACTTCTCCCAGCAGGTGAAAAGCCTCAAACCATGTGCGCGGCACCTTGATACGCTTTCCCGAGGCGGCCTGAAGCGAGTCGCGGAAGCCCGAAAGTTGCTTGGCCATGGGCGCATTGGCGTAGCCTGTGTGATGGAAAGCAAACTGATAGTTGAAAGTCTCGCGAATGAGGTAGGTCTTGCCCACGCGCCGCCGCCCATAGACCGCGCAAAACTGGGGTTCTTCCTCTTCCAAAAGATTCCGCAAGGCAAGCTGTTCTTCTTTTCTCCCGATTAACATGTCGCAAAGATTTGTGTTTACGGTGGCAAAAATAGACAATTTTACCGTATAGCCCGCCGTAACTCGATTTTTTTTGAGTTACGGCGGGCTATACGGTAATTTTTTCTCTATAAGCAGCCGTAAACTATAAATTCAATCGTCTGTTTAGCTCAGCTGTTTTCTCCTCGAAGCCTTTCTTGCCAAGCAGGGCGAACATGTTCTTCTTGTAGGCTTCCACGCCAGGCTGGTCGAAAGGATTGACTTCCAACAGATAACCGCTCACGGCGCAGGCCATCTCGAAGAAGTAAATCAGTTCGCCGAGCACCTTGGCGGAGATTTCGGGGATGACGATGCGGATGTTGGGCACGCCGCCGTCCTCGTGAGCCAAAACGGTGCCGAGTTCGGCCTTGTGGTTCACCTCAGAGATGCGCTTGCCGGCGATGTAGTTGAGCTGGTCGAGGTCGTCGGCTTCAGTCGGGATGCGCAGCTCATGGTCGGCGTTCTCAACAGAAATCACGGTCTCGAAGAGGTTGCGCAGGCCGTCTTGGATGTACTGTCCCATCGAGTGGAGGTCAGTGCTGAAGGTGACTGAGGCGGGGAAGATGCCCTTGTGCTGCTTGCCGTGGCTTTCGCCGTAGAGTTGTTTCCACCATTCGCTGAAAAACACCAAACGCGGCTCGTAATTGACCATGATTTCGTTGGTCAGGCCCTTGAGATACATAGCGTGGCGCACCACAGCGTATTGTGAGACAGGGTTTTCCATGTTTGGCTGGGTCTTACATAGTTTCTCCATTTCGATGGCGCCCGTCACCAATTTCCTGATGTCGATGCCTGCCACGGCGATGGGCAACAGGCCCACGGGCGTAAGCACCGAGAAGCGTCCGCCCACGTCGTCGGGGACGATATAGGTCTTGTAGCCCTTCACGTTGGCCAACTGTTTCAGTGCGCCTTTGGCCTTGTCGGTGATGGCCACGATGCGCGAGGCGGCTTCCTGCTCATCGTATTTATTAATAATGTGCTGCTTCAGGATGCGGAAGGCGATGGCCGGTTCGGTGGTGGTTCCCGACTTGGAGATGACGGCCAAAGAATAGTCTTTTTTGTCGAGAACTTTCATCAAATCAACGAGATAGTCCTCGCTCATGTTGTGTCCGGCATAAACCACCAAAGGCTTCTCGTCCGTCAGCGGAGCGAAGTGGTTTTGCAGGGCTTCGATAACGGCACGCGCACCGAGATAGGAGCCGCCGATGCCGACGACGACAAAAATGTCGGACTTTTTGCGCAGTTCGGCAGCCGTCTTTTCGATGTCGGCCAACAAATTCTCGTCGATTTCAGAGGGTAAATTGACCCAGCCGAGGAAGTCGTTTCCAGCACCAGTTTTGTCGAAAACAGTCTTGTATGTTTCTGATATGCTTGATTCTAACTCTTTGACAATGGCGTTATCCAGAAAAGGATTGGTGTGAGTAAGGTCGATTTTCATGATGTTGAAGTTTTGTGATGATGCCGCGAAGATAGGCAAAAAACTTCAGGCATGGAACAAAAAACGAAGTCCTTCGTGAAAAATATTGTTTTTTTTTCATAATTTTGCACAATCTTTTTTAGGATGTTTCCGTTTAACGAAACAATGAACAAAAATACTAAAGATTCATCAAGCAAATATGCAACACATCAAGATTTTATTGGCTGAAGACGACAAGAATCTGGGGATGATTCTGAAAGCCTATTTGGATTCGAAGGGGCATCATGCCACGCTGTGCTCCAACGGTGTGGATGCGCTCAAAGCCTTCCATGCGGAGCCATTTGACCTTCTCGTTACCGACATTATGATGCCCGTCATGGATGGATTTGCCTTGGCACACCAAATCAAGCAGCAGCAGCCATTCATGCCGCTCATTTTCCTTTCGGCGAAGAAAGAGCAGGACGACATTTTGGAGGGTTTCAGGCTGGGAGCCGACGATTATGTCACCAAGCCATTCAGCATGGACGAGCTGCTGATGCGCATCCAAGCCGTGTGCCGTCGCTCGTCCAGCACACCGTCGCAGCCTTCGGTCTATCGCTTGGGAAACTATTCTTTCGACGCCATGCGCCATGTGCTTGTCAGAGGCGACGAAACCCAGAAACTCACCTCGAAGGAGTCGGACCTGTTGCTGATGCTGTGCGAAAACATGAACCAGACCCTTGAGCGGTCAAAGGCCTTGAAAGCCATTTGGGAGGAAGAGTCGTACCAGAACGCCCGCTCAATGGATGTTTACATCACCAAGCTCCGCAAGTATTTCGACAAGGAGTCCGACGTCAAGATTGTCAATGTGCACGGCGTGGGATTCAAGTTGTTGGTAGAGTAACTGTTGCTGTTTTTTAAGGAAAGTCAGTGCCAAGCCTCGGCCTCGGGCAAGGCGAGTGTGGTGTCGGCCATGAACGCCCATATTTCGTCGGGCGGCAGGTTGTAGGTGGTGTTGCCCAAGATGGCGAGGAAGCGGCAGCGTGCCACGTCGCGGACGACGAGGCTGCGGTAGCCTTTCCACCAGCCGAAGTGGAAATAAACTTTCGGACGCTCGCCGCTCATGCGCCAGCCGAAGCCGTAGTTCTCGTTGTTTTTCCATTCAGCCGATCCGGGCTTGAAAGCCTCGGCTTGAAGGCTGTCGGGCAGCAGTGTGTTGGCATCCAAGGCTTGGTTGAACTTCCAGAGGTCGCCCACGGTCGAGAACATGATTTTGTCGCCCATCACGCCGTTCAGGTAGTCGTTTTGCGCCTTTGCGGGGCCGCGCCGATAGATGTCGTGACCATGCACCTCTGTCGGCATGAAGAGCGACACCGACGTGTCGTCGCGCATGGAATAGATGTAGGAGCGCGTCATGCCTAAAGGCTCGAAGATGCGCTCGCGCATGAAGTCCTCGAAATGTTGTCCGCTGGCCCGTTCCACCACCGAGGCAAGCAGTGCGTAGTTGATGTTGTTGTAGAAAAAAGCGGCATCGGGTTTGCCGTAAGGCTCCGGTTTCTTCTCGGCCAGCATCTTGATCATCGCATCGTTGGAAAACGGTTTCTTGCGGTCGGGCCAATGCTTGTCGGCCAATGCGTCGTAGCGTGGCAACCCTGAACGGTGATGCAGCAATTGGCGGATGGTGATGCCCTCGTAGGGCAGTTCGGGGATGAACTTGCGCACGTCGTCGCCGTAGTCGAGCTTGCCTTCGGCCTGCAGGAGCATGACGGCCTCGGCGGTGAACATCTTCGAGTCTGACGAGAGCTGGAAGGCATCGTTGATACGCAGCGAGTCCTTGTGGCGTTTGCTCAGGTCGCGCCAGCCGAAGGCCTTCGCGTACACATCCTGACCTTGTTCGGCATAAAACACCACGCCGTTCAGCCCGTTGCGTGCCAAATCGTTGAAGAAACGGTCGGCACGGTCGGCACATCGGGCCACCTTCGCCTTGTTCAAGTCGATGAAAAGGCTGTCGGTTTGCAGCACCACGCCGCTGTAGCCTCGCCGTCTTCCGCAGAAGAAGACCGTGAGCGCCACGAGTAGCAGCAAGGATAGTATGAAAACGGTTTTTCGCCTCATTTCGGAGGGCAAATGTACGCAAAAAAGCCGTTATGTCGCCGCTTTTTTGGGCAAAAAGCAGATTAATATGTGTTAATTCGCTAATTATTACTACTTTTGCGGCCTCATTAAAACATCTAAACATTATTTTTCATGTCACAATTTACCGATTTTGGATTGAATCCCGCTCTGTTGAAGGCTATTAAGGAGCTGGGGTTTGAGAATCCTATGCCGATACAGGAGAAGACAATTCCTGTACTTTTAGAGCAAGATGTTGATTTTGTGGGTCTTGCACAGACGGGAACGGGTAAGACAGCTGCCTTTGGCTTGCCCTTGTTGAACAAAATCGACGAAACGCAGCGATGCGTTCAAGCGTTGATCCTTTGTCCGACGCGCGAGCTGTGCATGCAGATTACCCGCGACTTGCGCAACTATGCCAAGTACATACCCGAAATCATGGTTGTGCCCGTATATGGCGGCGCGAGCATCGAAATGCAATTCAAGGACCTCGCCAAAAAGCCGCACATCATCGTGGCCACGCCGGGCCGCCTGCGCGACATGATTCGGCGCAACCGCGTCGATTTCAGCAATGTGCGGACGATGGTGCTCGACGAAGCCGACGAAATGCTCAACATGGGCTTCCAAGAGGAAGTCGATGACATCCTCAAATACATGCCCACCGAAGGCCGCCACACCATGCTCTTCTCGGCCACCATGCCCAAAGAGGTGGAAGCCATCCTCAAGAACTACATGACCGACCCAGTGAAAGTGGCCGTCGGCGAACGCAACTCTGGCACCGCCAACGTGGACCACAAGTACTACATGATGGCCGCCAAGGACCGCTTTGCCGTCCTCAAGCGCATCATCGACTACACGCCGTCAATCTACGGCATCATCTTCTGCCGCACCAAGCTCGAAACGCAAGAAATTGCCGACAACCTCATCCAAGACGGTTACAACGCTGCCGCCTTGCACGGCGACCTCTCGCAGGCCATGCGCGACAACGTGATGGACCACTTCCGCAAGCGCAGCCTGCAACTCTTGGTGGCCACCGACGTGGCCGCGCGCGGCATCGACGTGAAGGAACTGACACATATTATTAATTACAACCTTCCTGACGACATCGAGACCTACGTGCACCGCTCAGGCCGCACCGGTCGCGCCTCACAACGCGGCATCTGCATCAGCCTCATCAACCTGCGCGAAAAGAGCAAAATCAAGCGCATCGAGAAAATCGTTGGCCGTCCCTTCGAACGCGCCATCATCCCCACTGGCAAGGAAGTGTGCGAAAAGCAACTCTTCAACCACATCGACCGCATCGAGCACGTCGATATCAACCGCGAGGACATCGACGACTATTTGCCCGTCATCATCCGCAAGTTGGAATGGATGAGCCGCGAGGAACTCATCACCCGCATGGTGGCACTCAACTTCAACCGCTTCCTCGACTACTACAAGGATGCCATTGACCTCAACGTGGACGAACGCGACGAGAAGAAAGACAAAAAAGAACGCAAGAAAGAACGCGAACATCAAGACGAGACCATGAAGCGCCTCTATTTCGGCATGGGCAAAAACGACCACATCCTGCCGCAAAAGATTATCGTCAAAATCAACGACGTAACGCGCACCAAGAACATCCCCATCGGGCGCATCGACCTCTTCGGCGACTATTCATATGTGGACGTGGAAGAAAGCTTCGTGCCGCTTATCCTCGAAAGTTTCGCCGACCCGCGCAGCAACCCGCGTGGCATCATCGTGGAAGTGGCCAAGGAACAGCCCGACCGCAAAGCCGGTGGCGAGAAGAAAGACTTCGGCGGACGCAAGGAACGCAAAGAACGCCGCGACCGCGACGACTTCCGCGACCGCGACGACTTCCGCGACCGCGACCGTGGCGGACGACGCGAAAAACGCGACGACTTCTTCGAGAAAAAGTCGAAGAAAAAGAAGGACTTCGACGACGACAAGCCGTTCTACAAGTCGGAACGCTCACGCGACGGGCGCGAATGGCTCGACCCCGACTGGAAAGACCGCTTGGACGACATCGACGTCTTCTTTGACGACGACGACCGCCCGAGCCGCAAGGAGCGCAACGCCGAGCGCGGCTTCGGCAGCAGCCGTGGCGGTTCAAGAAGCGGCGGTGGCTCGCGCGGTGGCGGACATTCCTCGTCGAGAGGCTCTGGCCGTGGCACCCGTGGCGGCAGCCGATATGACGACGATTATTACTCGCCGAAACGCCGTGGCGGAGGCCGGAGGAGATAATGGCAAAGTTGAAAACTTGGATAAAAGCAGCCCGTCTTCGGAC